>DASSQK010000019.1:0-21194 GCA_035702555.1 Gaiellaceae bacterium
AAGCGCGCGACGCTGGCGGCGACGTTCGGCGCCTGGCTCTTCCTGCCGCTCGGCTCGCCGCTGCTGCTCGTCACCCTGCCGACGATCGCCGAGCGGTTCCTCGCGGGCAACCCCGCCTTCTGGTCGGACCGCTTCCAGTACGCGCTGCCGATCGCGCCGATCCTCGCCTTTGCTTCTGTCGACACCCTCTCGAGGCTGCGCAGGTTCCGTGCGGGGGCCGCGTTGGCGGTGCTCGCATGCGGGGTCGTGCTGAGCGTCGCCGTCGTCCGGCCGCTGCGCGGCCTCTCCGGGTACATGACGGCCGCTCGCGCCGATGAGATCGACGCCTGTCTCGACCGGATCCCGCCGCGCGCCTCGGTCGCCGCGTCCGGAGCGCTCGTCCCGCATCTGACCCACCGGCTGCAGATCGACCCGCTCTTCCGGCAGCACCACGACGCGTACCTCGCGGTCGAGGGCCGCGGCGGGCGCGTGCCCGACTACCGCCGCGTCTGCCGGGAGGGCGGCGTCACGGTCCTGCACCGCTCCTAGGTCTTACGAAGAGTTCATTTCGCTCACAGGGAGCGTTCAGTTCCCGCTGCGAGCTTGAGCCGCGTAATCGACGGGAAGGAGGCACACCCGATGGACGGAGAAGCACGGCGGTGGTCGCCGGAGCGCGTGGTGGTCATCGTCGCCCTCGCGTTCGGCGTCGCCGCCGGAACGTACGGGATCGCCAACGCGGCGACCGGCTCGAGCTCCGGCTCGAACGGCTCGTCGGTCCTGTCGGCACCGCACGGTGGACAGCCGTGGGGCCGGCAGCGGAGCGACGAGACGCCGCTGACCGGTGACGCGCTCGCCAAGGTGACCGCGGCCGCGAAGGCCAGAGTCTCCGGCGGGAGGGTGATCCGCGTCGAGACCGACGCTGACGGCAACGCGGCCTACGAGGCCCACATGGTGAAGGCCGACGGCACGCCGGTGACGGTCTATGTGAACAAGCAGTTCGAGGTGGTGAGCGTCGAGTCGGGCATGCCGGGACCGCCGGCCGGCCAGGCGCCGCCGTCGTCCTCGAGCGGCAGCGGTAGCGGCACGAGCGCGTAGCTCGCGTCGAAAGAGGGCTCGCCCAGGCGCCGGGCGAGCCCTGCGGTCCGCCTCACCGGAACTCGTCGATGCCGCGGCTGTCCTCCGGCTCCCATCCGTAGGCGGCGTGGTAGCCCCAGCAGTCGGGCCGGCTGCCGTCGACGTCCGTGACGCCGTAGGCGTCGGCGAGCTCGCGGGCGCTGACGATCGTGCCCGACCAGCGCTCGGCGTCTCCGGCCGCGGCGAGCGCAGCCACGCCTCTGGCCACGTAGGTAGGTGATTCGGAGATCGCGAAGCCGGGGCGCTGTTCGACCGCATCGCGCCAGTTGGCCTCGGTGACGCCGAAGTTCTCCAGCATCTTCTCGGAGCGCAGCCAGCCGGGCGTCACGCCGATCGCCGTCACGGGACAGTCCTCGAGCTCGGCGCTCAGGCCTTTGACGATCCGTTCGACGTTGGCCTTGACGAGGTCGTAGTAGAAGCCGACGTTCCGCCTGAAGTCGGCGTTTGCCTGAGAGGTGCCGTCGGTCATCTCCACGACGAGGCCGCGCGTGCCGAGCGCTTCGGCGGTGCGCAGCATGAGCGGGATCGCGGCTCGACAGGTGATCAGGTGCGTGTGCACGCCCATCTGCAGCATCCGCAGCCCGCCGGCCCAGTCGTGCTCCCAGAGCGGCTTGTCCCACTCCATGTAGATGTCGCCGCCGAAGATGTCGTTGACCAGGAGATCGAGCCGGCCGTGCTCCCGCTCGATCGCCTCGACCAGCGAGGCAACCGCGGCGGGGTTCTCGTGGTCGACGACCAGCGCCGACCCCGCGCCTCCCGCCGCCGCGATCAGGTCTCCCGTCTCCTCGATCGTCTCGGGCCTGCCGATCTCGGAAGGCCCGCTCGCCCGGCTGCTGCGACCGGTCGCATAGACGTGGTACCCCACGCGCGCGAGCTCGACCGCGATCGCACGCCCGGCGCCGCGTGTCGCCCCCGCGACCAGCCCCACTCGCATCGGCTCGGTCGCCACGGCCCCAGTCTTCCCTCCGCCGCGTCGTTGCAACGCGCTGCGAGCGCGGGTAAAGAATTCTCGGGGCGCGAGCCTCTTGGAAGCAGGTGGACGAACGGGCCGAAGCGATCGAGGAGCTCTACCGGCAGCGCTACGGGCGGTTCCGGGACGGCGTCGCCACGATCACCGGCGATCGCGAGAGCGCACGTGACGTGGTGCAGGAGACGTTCGCACGGGCCCTGCGCAAGCGCCGCAGCTTCCGCGGCGAAGGCTCGCTCGAGGCGTGGGTTTGGCGGATCGCGCTCCGGACCGCACGGGAGCACGTGGCGCGGCGGCCGGGGGTGAGCCTGAACGGCTCGGTCCCGGCCGCCCTCGAC
Source organism: Gaiellaceae bacterium (assembly GCA_035702555.1). Taxonomy (GTDB): domain Bacteria; phylum Actinomycetota; class Thermoleophilia; order Gaiellales; family Gaiellaceae; genus AC-32. The sequence goes on from DASSQK010000019.1 coordinate 2,419, forward strand.
GAGCCTCACCGCGACCCCGCCCTGGCAGACGCGCTGCAGGCACTGCCGCCGAAGCGACGGCTGATCGTCTTCCTGCGCTACTTCGCCGACCTCTCGTACGCGCAGATCGCCGAGGTGTGTGGCGTGAGCGAGGGAACCGTGGGCGCGACGCTGGCACAGGCGCGTGCCGCGCTCGAAGCGGAGCTCGGGGAGGAGCGGCGCCATGCCTGACGAGCAGCTGCTGAAGCGCCGCTTCGCCTCGCTCGCAGGCCCGGAGGACGGCGACTGGCAGGACGTTCGCTGGCGCGCCAGGCGGCGAAGCGGCACCGTCGCGATCGCCGCAACCGCGCTCCTCGTCGCCCTCGTGGCAGCCGGCTTCGCCGTCGGAGGTCGCGTCATCGGGCTCTTCGAGGTCAAGGGGTCGGAGGTTCCGCTCAGCTCCTTCACGCAGAACGACCGACAGCTCCTCGAGTCGATGTGCCCGGATCCCGAGATCTCGCACCGAAGCGGAGGCGCGCCTCGCGTCTCCTGCCGGAGCGGAGAGCCGACGGTGCGGAAGATCGCGGACGACGGCGTCGAGGTCCACTGGCGCGTGCGCTACCCGTGGGGTCTGACTTGCGCGGCGTCGGGCCCGGTTGGCGGGCGCCGCAACCCGGCGTTCGGCAACGCCAAGATCACCAATCTCGGCTGCAATGCGTGGGCGCCGGGGAGGAAGGTCGTTCCGACGCCGCAGAGACCGATCACCGTCGACGCCTCGATGGGCTCGACCGCTCACGACCCGCGGATCCGCCTGTTCCGGGTCACGGGCCTCGCCGGCGAGGGCGTCGTGGCTGTTGGGCTCGTGTCGAAGGCCGAGCCGCCGTTGCAGGCGCGGGTCCGCGACAACGCGTACTCGTTCAGGTCGATTCCAGTGCGGCCCTGGACCGCGATCGCGGCGTACGACGCAGCGGGGAAGGAGATCTACCGTGAGCCTCTGCGGGGCGTCGGCGCGGCGGCTCGGCCGGTGACGACGCGGGCGAAGGTCTGGTCGCCGGGGCCGCCGAAGCGTCCGTCGGGTCCGGCGTTGCAGCACGCCTCGACGCGCGACGCCGTCGTCGACGTCTACCGCAACGGCGTGGTCGAGGTGCAGTTCGCGTCCACGGCCGGCGACGCCTATCGACGCCTCGCGCGGACCTCCCGGCACAGCAGCGACACCGCCGACGTGGGGTGCCTGAAGGTCGGGTTCGGCGCCGGCCGCTGGGAGGCGATCGGCGGCGGCTCGAACGCTCACGTCGCACCGTTGATGGGCGCGCGGCTGGGCGGCGGTGGCGGCGCCCATCCAATCGGCGGGATGCCTTCGCCTCCGTTCGACGTGTGCGAGGTGTCGGGGACTTACGGGCGGTACTGGAACGACGAGGAGGGGACGCGCGAGCTCGTCGAGTTGCCGTTCACCGCGATCGGGCGTCGCTACCTCGACGAGCGCGCTACAGGCCGCGACCTCGCGTACCTCGTGCGCTCGAAGAAGATGCATGCGATCCGCCTCGCGATCCATCGCGGCGGGTCGGCGCCGTCCGTGGACGAGCTGGTGCGGATCTTCGGCTCGAGGGTCATCCCACTCGCCGGCCGCGAGGACACGGCGCCCAACGGAGAGGTCGGCGTCTGGACTGACGGGAAGCTGATCGTCGCGTCGGAACGGACCCCTGCGGGGCGGCGGCTCTACGTGACGATCGACGCCCTGCGAATCGGACCGAACAACATCCGCGATCTGTCGTTCGTGTACTAGGTCTCCGTCTAGTGCGGGAGGCGGCGAAACGCGTCGTAGGACGGCTTCTTCTTGCCGGCGGCGGTCAGCAGGCCGGATTGCCAGCCGCCGAGGCGTTTCTCGTCCTTGAGCAGGAACCAGAGCATCATCGTGATCCGTGGATTCCTACGCGCGATCGCGTACGCCTGCGTCAGGTACCTGGCCTGCTGCGCCCAGCTCACGCCGAAGAGCCTGTCGGGCGGTTTCGTCTGGTAGCCGTACTCGGTGATCCAGAGCTTCTTGTTGCCGTAGAGCTGACCCAGGGTCTTCGTCAGCACGCCGATGTTGCCGAGGGTGATGCTGTTGCGGTCCTTCGGCGGTGAGGCCGGGGTCTCCGAGGGCCGGCCGTAGTACGGGTGGTGGGCGTAGACGTCGAAGTGTCTGCCGCTCAGGCCGTAGCGCTTCAGGCTCTTCAGGAACGCGAGCGGCGAGATCGACGGTCGCTTGTTGCGCCCCGAGTTGTTGCCGCGCGGGTCGGTGGCGCCGCAGGCGACGGTCTCGCCGCGGAGACGCGTCGCGTGCACGCCCGACCAGACGGCGGTGCAGATGCTCACGTACGTCCTCGCAGCGATCGGGACGTAGCGCTTGCCCGACTTCACCCACTGCGGGAACAGGAAGAGCGGGTTGTTGGGCTCGTTCCAGGCGAGCCACTTCCGCACCGCCGGGAGCTTCGTGTCGTCCGCGCGGACGAAGGTGCCGCTGTAGCGCGTGGCTGCCGCCGTGGCGAAGTACTTCAGGGACGAGATCTTGCTCGGGGTGCGGTTGACCCCCTTCTTCTTTACCTGCGCCCAGCGGGGCGTGCCGTAGATCGTGAACAGCACCTGGATCTTGTTCTTCGCCGCGTTGATCACGGTGTTGTCGAACCCGTCCCAGTCGTAGGCCGGATCCGCCGGATCGGCCGGGTTCGCAGGCCTACTCTTGGCGATCAGGTTCCAGTTCAGGTCGAGGCGGATGACCTTGACGCGCAGCTTGACGAGCGTCGGGAACGTCGTCTCCGGTGCGCTCACCGGCTGGACCGGGTCGTAGAGCCCGACGAGCATGCCGGTGGCCGCGGCCGCGGGCGGCGCTTTCACCGTGGCGGCGAGGGCGCACGCGGCCAGCGTGGCGAGCGCGAAGAGAGAACGCACGACCGGCAAGCTAGCTGCGCTGCGCCCGCGACCGGCGGTCCTCTCGCCGGTCAAGCCGTCCGACGGCGGAGAGTCGCCGCTCCGAGCGCAATCGCGAGGGCGATGGAGCCGACGATCACGAGGCAGTCGACGGCGAACCACACGTCGTCGATCTCGTCCGCTGCCGTGCGTGCAAGCGCGTCGTACGCGTACGTGAGTGGAAGGGCGTACGAGAGAGCACGGAGCCACGCCGCCATCTGGTCGCGCGCGACGAACAGGCCGCAGAGCAAGATCTGAGGAAGCACGAGGGCGGGCATGAACTGGACTGCCTGAAACTCGGTCTCGGCGAACGCGCTCACGAACAGCCCGAGCGTGCTTCCGAGGATGGCGTTCCCCACGGCCAGCACGACGACGAGCCAGTTCGGCCCCGCAACATCGAGGCCGAGCAGGCCGAGCGCGAGGAGGGAGACGACCGTGGCCTGCACGACCGCCACGAGGCCGAACGCGAGGCCGTAGCCGGCGAGGATGTCGATCTTGTGGAGCGGCAAGGTCATCAGCCGCTCCAGCGTCCCCGAGGTGCGCTCGCGGAGCATCGTGATCGAAGTGACCAGGAACATCGTGATGAACGGGAAGAGCCCGAGCATCGGCGTTCCGACGCTCTGGAACACGGGCGAGTGCCGACCGAACAACTGCTGAAGCAGCACCATGAGCACGCATGGCACGCCGACGATGAGCGCAATCGTCCTCGGATCGCGGCGAAGCTGGTTCACCACTCGCAGCGCCACTGCTCTCGTGATCCGCACGCTCATGCGCGTTCCTCGATCAGGTGCAGGAAGACGTCTTCGAGGTTCTCCTGCCCGGTCTGCCGGCGCAGCTCGGCCGGAGTCGCGTGGGCGAGCAGTTTCCCCTCGCGCAGGAGCAGCAGCGCGTGGCATCGATCCGCTTCGTCCATGACGTGGCTCGAGACGAGCAGAGTCGTGCCGCCCTCGGTGAGACTGTGGAAAAGCTCCCAGAGATCGCGACGGAGGACCGGGTCGAGGCCGACCGTCGGCTCGTCGAGCACGAGCAGATCGGGCTCGCCCAGGAGCGCCGCCGCAAGCGACACGCGCGCCCGCTGGCCACCGGACAGCCGGCCCACGAGCCGACCGCGGAACTCCTCCATCGACACCTCGGCGAGCACGCGCTCGACGGCCGTCTCCGGTTCGCCGAGAACGCGCGCGAAGAAGACGAGGTTCTCGCGGACTGTGAGATCGCCGTACACCGACGGCGCCTGCGTCATGTATCCGATGCGAGAGCGAAGGGCCGTGGACCCGGCTGCATGCCCCAGCACATCGACGGCGCCGCTCACGACCTTCTGGACCCCCACGATCGCGCGCAAGAACGTCGACTTGCCGCTCCCGCTCGGCCCGAGCAGGCCGGTCACCGAGCCCGCTTCCACCTCGCAACTCAGACCCGGCAGGACAACCGCGTCTCCGCGCACCACCCGTAGGTCGACCACCCTGATCGCCGACGCCCTCACCGGCCGCGATCCTAGGCACGTGCGTGCGCCGGCGTGCTCTCGCCCGGACTCGGCTGGTCAGCTCTCTGCCAAAAAGCGGCGCAGCACGTACTGGAGGATGCCGCCGTGGCGGAGGTACTCGCGCTCCTTCGGCGTGTCCAGTCGGACGCGGGCGCGGAACTCGACGCCGTCGGCCTGCACCGAGACCTCGTCGGCCTCGCCGTTCTCGAGGCCGGTGATCGTGAACGCCTCGCGGCCGGTCAGGCCGAGCGACTCGCGGCTCTCGCCGTCCAGGAACTGCAGCGGGACGATCCCGCACATGAGCAGGTTCGAGCGGTGGATCCGCTCGTAGCTCTCCGCGATCGCCGCGCGGACGCCGAGCAGGTCGGGGCCCTTCGCCGCCCAGTCGCGCGACGAGCCCGAGCCGTACTCCTTGCCGGCCAGCACGACGAGCGGCACGCCCTCGGCGCGGTAGCGCTCGGCCGCGGCGAAGATCGTCATCTCCTCGCCGTCCGGGAAGTGCGTCGTCCACGTGCCTTCCGACCCCGGAACGAGCAGGTTCTTCAGGCGCACGTTCGCGAACGTGCCGCGCACCATCACCTCGTGGTTGCCGCGGCGCGCCCCGTACGAGTTGAAGAAGCGGCGCTCGACCCCGCGGTCGAGCAGGTACTCCCCGGCCGGGCTCTCGGGCTTGATCGAGCCCGCGGGCGAGATGTGGTCGGTGGTGACGCTGTCGCCGAGCGAGACGAGGCAGCGCGCGCCCTCGATGTCGGTCAGCGGCTCGGGCTCGCGCGCCATCCCGGCGAAGAACGGCGGCCGCTGGATGTACGTCGAGCTCTCGTCCCACGCGTAGTCGTCGCCCTCCGGGATCGGCAGCGCCTGCCAGCGCTCGTCCCCCGTGAAGACGTCCGCGTACTGCTTGCGGAACATCGAGCCGTCGAGCGCGGCCGCGACGGCCCCTTCGATCTCCTCGGCGCTCGGCCAGAGGTCGCGCAGGAAGACGTCGTTGCCGTCGGAGCCCTGCCCGATCGGCTCGCGCTCGAGGTCGAGGTCCATCCGGCCCGCGAGCGCGTACGCCACGACCAGCGGCGGCGACGCGAGGTAGTTCGCCTTCACCTCGGGGTGGATGCGCGCCTCGAAGTTGCGGTTCCCGCTGAGCACGGAGCAGACGACGAGGTCGCCCTCCTCGACCGCGGCCGAGATCGTCTCCGGGAGCGGGCCCGAGTTCCCGATGCAGGTCGTGCAGCCGTAGCCGACCGTGTGGAAGCCGAGCTCCTCGAGGTACGGCGTCAGGCCGGCCTGCTCGTAGTAGTCGGTGACGACGCGCGAGCCGGGCGCGAGCGAGGACTTCACCCACGGCTTGCGCTGCAGGCCGCGCTCGACCGCCTTCTTCGCCAGGAGGCCCGCGCCCAGCATCACCTGCGGGTTCGAGGTGTTCGTGCAACTCGTGATCGCGGCGATCACAACTGAGCCGTCGCGCAGCTCGACGTCCTCGCCGTCGACCTCGGCGCGCGCGGTGTGGAGCTGCGGGCGCTCCGCCGTCGCGACGGGGCTCGGGTCCGGGTCCGGCTCCTGCGAGCCCGGCTCCTGGAAGACCGTCGGGTCGCTGGCCGGGAAGGTGTCCGCGACGCCGCGGTCGAGGGTGCCGTTGCCGTACGAGTGGCCGAAGCTCGTCAACGCGTCGAGGAACGAGTCCTTGGCCTCCGTCAGCGGCACGCGGTCCTGCGGCCGGCGCGGCCCGGCGAGGCTCGGCTCGACGGAGCCGAGGTCGAGCTCGACGACCTGCGAGTACTCGGGCTCGACGGTCTCGTCGTGCCAGAGCAGGTTCTCCTTGCAGTAGGCCTCGACCAGCGCGATCCGCTCGTCCGGGCGGCCGGTCAGGCGCAGGTAGGCGAGCGTGAGGTCGTCGACGGGGAAGAAGCCGCAGGTCGCGCCGTACTCGGGCGACATGTTCCCGATCGTCGCGCGGTCGGCGAGCGCGAGGCCGCCGATCCCGGGGCCGAAGTACTCGACGAACTTGCCGACGACGCCCGTGCGCCGCAGCAGCTCGGTCACGGTCAGGACGAGGTCGGTCGCGGTCGCGCCTTCGCGCAGGCGGCCGTCGAGCCGCACGCCGACGACCTGCGGCACGAGCATCGACAGCTCCTCGCCGAGCAGCGCCGCCTCGGCCTCGATCCCGCCGACGCCCCAGCCGAGGACGCCGAGGCCGTTGACCATCGTCGTGTGCGAGTCGGTGCCGACGAGGGTGTCGGGGAAGGCGATCCCGTCGCGCTCCTCGACCACGCGCGCGAGGTACTCGAGGTTGACCTGGTGGACGATCCCGGTGTTGGGCGGGACGACCCTCAGGTTCTCGAACGCCTGCTGGCCCCAGCGCAGGAAGGCGTAGCGCTCCCCGTTCCGCTCGTAGTCGCGGTCGACGTTCGTCGCGATCGCCATCCGCGTCGCGAAGGCGTCGACCTGCACCGAGTGGTCGATCACGAGCTCCGCCGGGATGTGCGGGTTGATCACGGCCGGGTCGCCGCCGAAGTCGGCCATCGCCGAGCGCATCGCGGCGAGGTCGACGATCGAGGGCACGCCGGTGAAGTCCTGCAGCAGCACGCGCGCGGGGCGGAAGCCGAGCTCGCGGCTCGGCTCGGCCTGCGGCTGCCACTGCGCGACCGCCTCGACGCCGTTTTCGGAGCCGCTGCGCAGCGCGTTCTCCAGCAGGATCCGCAGCGAGTAGGGGAGGCGCTCGACGCCGTCGACCGACGCGAGCGGCGCGTAGGAGACGCTGCGATCTCCGGTGCGCAGGGTGGCGGTAGCTCCGGAGGCCATGCCTCGACTCTACCGAGGCGGTGTGGCCCGGGCTCAGGCCTTGGCCGGCGCCTGCAGGTCGACCTCCGCCGGCTCGCCCTGCCGCAGCTCGCGGCTGCGCTCGGCCTCGGCGTTGATCTCCGCGCCGAAGAGCAGCGCGACCGAGCTGATCCAGAGCCAGGTGAGCATGATCACCACCGCCGCGAGCGATCCCCACGCCTTGTTGTACGAGCCGAAGCGGCTCGCGTAGAACGCGAACGCTCCCGAGGCCACGAGCCAGACGACCACCGCGAAGACGGCGCCGAAGCTGATCACGTGCCACTTCGGGTGCGCGACGTTGGGGCCGAGGTAGTAGATGAGGCCGAACGCGAGCATCAGCCCGCCGATCAGGATCGGCCACTGCGCGATCCACCAGACGAGCTCGACGGCCGTCTTCTGGCCGACCGCGTCGCCGATCCAGCGGGACAGGTGCGGGCCGAGCACGAGCAGGCCGAGCGCCAGCGCCGACGCCATCAGCGCGAAGACCGCCATCCCGGCGGCGACGAGGCGGCGGCGGATGAACCCCCGGGTCTCGTCGCGCCCGTAGGCGAGGTTCAGCGCCCACATCACGTTCTGCATCGCGCCGCTCAGCGTCCAGAGGGCGAGCGCGCCGCCGACGGCGACGAGCGTGATGCTCGTTCCCCGGTGCTGCGTCAGGCGGTTGAGGCTGTCCTGCAGCAGGGTCGACGCCTGGCTCGGGATGATCCCGTGCAGCCTGTCGATCACGTTCGTCACCGCGTCCGGGCCGGCGAGCAGGCCGAACAGGCCGGCGGCGATCAGGAGCGTCGCGGGGATCGCGAGGAAGGCGTAGTAGGCGAGCGCCGCGGCCAGGCTGGTGATGTGATCCTCGTTCGCCTTCTTGATCGCGCGCTTGACGATCGCGACGTGGTCGCGCTTCGAGAGATCGGTGAGCCCGGGATCGTCGAGCTGCGGCTCCTCGTGCTCGGGCTGCGGCTCGGGTGCCTCGTCAGGGAGCGGGCGGCCCTCGTCTGGCTGCTCGTCAACCGTCTCGTCGCGGTTTCGGTTCAAGAGCCTCATGGCGACGACATCGCCCGCCGCGCCCGGCCGCAAACCTCACGCGGTCAGGCCTCGCTCGGCCAGCTCGGCCGCCGCCTCGTCGAAGCGGTCGCGTGAGCTCTGCCCCGCCAGCCACGCGGCGAGCTCGACCAAGCCCTCGTCGAGCGGAACCTGGGCCTCGAAGCCGAGCGCCTCGCGCGCGCGCGTCACATCTGCGAAGCAGTGGCGGATGTCGCCGGCGCGGAAGGTGCCCGGGAGCTCCGGCTCGAGATCCGAGCCGAGGCCGTGGGCAAGCTTCCGCGCGACCTCGAGGATCGTGGCGTGGGCGCCGCCGCCCACGTTGACCGCCGAGCCGTCGGCCCCCTCGCGCTCGAGCGCCAGCCTGCAGGCGCGGGCGACGTCGGCCACGTGGACGAAGTCGCGCCGCTGGTTGCCGTCCTCGTAGACGACGGGCGGCCGGCCGTTCAGCAGGCGCGAGGCGAAGATCGCGAGCGCGCCGGTGTAGGGGTTCGACAGCGCCTGGCGCGGCCCGTAGACGTTGAAGAAGCGCAGCGCGACCGTCGGGACGCCGTAGGCTGCCCCGTGCAGCAGGCACAGCCGCTCCTGGTCGTGCTTGGTCAGCGCGTAGATCGACGAGAGCGCGGGCGGCTTCGACTCCGGGGTCGGGATCGGCGTCAGCTCCTCGCCCTGCGGGCCGCGCGGCTCCCAGTCGCGGCGCTCGAGCTGCTCCCGCGTGCGCTCGACGGCCGGCGCGGGCCTGTAGGCGCCCTCGCCGTAGACGCTCATGCTGGAGGCGACCACGAGCTTCCGGACCGGTCGCTCGAGCAGCGCCTCCAGGAGGACGCCCGTGCCCGCCGTGTTGGCCTCGGTGTACTCGGCCGGCTCGTACATGCTCTGGGCGACGCCTACGCGGGCGGCGAGATGTACCACCGCGTCGGCGCCGTCGAGCGCGGTACGGACGGCATCGGGATCGCGGACGTCGCCGGTGACCAACTCGACGTCCTCGGCCAGGTACGGAGGACGGTCGCGTCCGGGCCCGTGCACCTGCTCGACCAGGCTGTCGAGCGCGCGGACGCGGTACCCGGCCGCCAGCAGCTCGTCGGCCAGGTGCGAGCCGATGAAGCCGGCGCCGCCGGTGACGAGGATCCGCTCCGCCATCAGGGGGCGAAGCGTGTCAGAAGGAGCACCAGCGCGAGGTTCGCCGCGAAGCCGAAGGCGGCGAGCGCCGGCGAGCGGAAGACCCGCGGACCGTCGGCGACAGCCCAGAAGATCGGAAACGCGAACAGGCTCTGGCGCCCGAAGCTCTGGATCGTCCCCGAGAGGAGCAGCAGGGCGACGACGGCGGTCGCGTACGCGGCCCAGGGGCGGTAGCGGGGCCCGAGCCGCCAGAGCACGACGAGCAGCGGCAGGACCAGGGCGGCGCGGGCGCTGTCGACGAAGCCCTCGAGGCTGCTGGTCGCGGCCAGGAGCAGCGGCACCGCGCACGCGTAGGCGCCGATCACCGTCGGCCACGGGCCGTAGCGCCTCCAGGCGAGGACGAGCGCGGCCGCCGCCGCGAGCGCGATCGGCCCGATCACGACGCCGTGCCGCTCGATCAGGCCCCCGACGTGGTCGGCCCAGGTGCCGAGGCCGCCCGGGCCTTTGCGGCCCCAGAGCCGCTGCGCGTCGAAGAAGGCGGTCGCGTCGTCGCTGCGGTTCCAGGAGTAGGCCTCGACGCCCGCGGCCGCGGCGACCGGGAGGGCGGCGCCGACCCATGCCCAGGGGCCGCGGCCGCGCGCCAGCCAGGCGAGCGGCAGCGCGATCAGGACGCCGTTCGGACGCGCGAACGCGGCGACCGCGCCGGCGGCGCCCGCGAGGAGCGGCCGGTCGCGCAGCACGAGAGCCGCCGCCCCCGCGGCCGCGGCCAACGCGAGGCCGTCGGGGTACGCGATCGCCAGCGCGAACGAGCCGGGCCAGCAGGCGAGCGCGAGCGCGCTCGTCAGCGGTGCGCGCGTCCGGCCCGCCGCGACGCCGAGGAAGGCGGCGAGGCTCGCTCCCCACGCGAGCGCCGCGGCAAGCACGGGCTCCCAGTGGACGCCGACCCAGGACAGGACGAGCGGCCAGAGCGGAAAGAACGCGTACTGCCGGCCGCCCGCGCCGGCCGGGTAGCCGTTCCGCGCGATGTTGACGTACCAGTTGTAGTCCCAGGCGTAGAGCGGCCAGAGGCCGACGTGCTGGATCCAACCGGGCTGCCACGCGTACGCGCCCGCGGCGAGCCCGATTGCGAGGGTCGCGAGGACCGCGCCGAGCCAGACGAGCCAGACGAGCCCGATCCGAAGAGCGTCGCGCCGGCCCACGGCGCGTGAGCTTAGTGCGCTTTAGGCGGCGGAGACCTCGGCGTCCTCGCCGAGCTGCTGCTTCCACCACTCGGACTCGCGCCGCTGGATCTCGGTCTGCGCCTTGGCGACGTAGGCCCCGAGCTCGCGCTCCTGGTTCTTGAGCCGCTCCTCGAGCTCGGCGAGCTCCTGCTCGCGGTCCTCGAGCTTGTCGGTGCGGATCTCGACGTCGGCGGTGAGCTGGGCCTCGCGCAGGTCGAGCTCGTGCTCGCGGTCGTCGAGCTCCTTCAGGCGGTCGTGGACCGACTGCTCCATGGTGCTGAGCCGCTGCTCCTTGCGGTCCGCGCGCTTCCGGTGCGACTCCGACATCTGCTCGAAGTTCTGCATCTCGGCCTCACGCTCGGCCAGCTGCTTCTCCCGCTGCTCGAGCCGCGTGTTCCACTCCTCGAGGTCGCGGCCCCGGTTCGCGTCCCGCTCGGCGTGTGCGACCGCGGCCTGGGCGCGGTTCAGCTCCGCTTCCTTCGCGGCCAGGTCGAGCTCGCGCCGGTCGAGCTCGGCGGAGCGGGCGACCGCCTCGCGGGCGACCCTGCCCTTCTCCTCGAGCTCGCGCTCGAAGCGCTCGGCGTCGTTGCGCAGCTTCTCCTGCCGGAGCAGGACGTCGGCCTCGCGCTCGCCGATCGCCTCGTCCCGGGCGGCCAGGCGCGCCGCCTCCTTCTTCTGGTCGTTCTCGCGCGAGGCCAGCTTGCGCTCGCGCTCGGAGAGCTCCTTGTCGCGTGCGCGCCACTCGTTCTCGCGCTTCGTGAGCCCGCGCTCGCGCCCGTCGAGCCTCACCGTCGATGCCTGCTCGCGCGTCGCCTGTTCGCTCTCCTTCTTCGCCAGCTTCCGCTCGCGATCCTCGAGCGCCGCGCGCGTCCGCTCGAGCTCGGCGGCGGCCTTCTCGCGGGCCCGGTCGCTCGACTGGAGCTCGCGGAGCCGGGCCTCGGCTGCCTCCTGATGCTCGGCGGCCAGCGCCTGCTCCGCGGCCAGCTCTGCCTGGAGGTCCGCGACCCGGGCATGCTCGGTCTCGATCACCTCGCGCTGGTCGCGCACGCGCCGCTCGCGCTCCTCGAGCTCGACCTCGAACTCCGCCAGCTTCGCCTCGCGCTGGTCGAGCGTCGTCGCGCGGTGGGCCAGCGCCTTCTCGGAGCCGACGTTCGTGTCGTAAGCCTGCGACCGCTCCTGCAGCTGCTCGCGCAGCGACGCCTCGCGGGCGTGGGCCGCCTCCAGCTCCTCGCGCAGCTCCTGGACGTCCGGGCCGACGACGGCCTCGACGGTCTCGCCCGACGCCGGCCGCGCGGTCAGCTCGAAGCGCAGCTCGACGTTCGTGGGCGCCTGCGGATCTGCCTGTGGGTCCTCACCGTCCCGCCGGCGCTGCAGCTGGGCGCGCAGGCCGGTGCCGAACCCCTTCTCGGTCTCGGCCCCCTGGTTCTCGGGTGTGTGGGACATCGTTGCCTCCGGTCTAGAAGATCTTGGAGAGGTTGAGGAACGCCGGCCCGAGGATCACGAGGAACATGGCCGGGAAGATGAAGAGGACGGTCGGGAAGAGCATCTTGATCGGCGCCTTCATCGCCTTCTCCTCGGCCGCGGCCTGCCGCTTGAGGCGGCTGTCGGTGGCCTGCACCCGGAGGATGCGGCCGAGGGAGATGCCGAGCTGGTCGGCCTGGATGATCGACCGCACGAAGCTCGAGAGCTCCGGCGTGCCTGTGCGGCTCGACAGCTTCTTGAGCGCCGTCTGACGGGTCTCGCCGATCTTGATCTCGCTCAGCGTAAGGGCGAACTCGTCGGCGAGGGGGCCGTGCATGTGCTCGGTCAGCTTCGCGATCGCGCCGTCGAAGCCGAGGCCGGCCTCGACGCTCACCGCCATCAGGTCGAGCGCGTCGGGAAGCTCGGCCCGGATGCGGTCCTTGCGCTGGCGCGCCTTGGTGGAGACGACGAAGTCGGGGGCGATGAAGCCGATTCCGCCGAGGGCGATCGCGCAGAACAGCACGCCGCCCGGCCCGGTCACGGCGCCGCCGAACAGCGCTCCGAAGAACGCGCCGCCGACGGCGAAGCCGGACTTGAGCGCGAGGAACGTCGTCGGGGCGATCTTGCGCCCGAGGCCGGCGGCCAGCAGGCGCGCGCTCACGCCCTCGGTCGTCGTCTTCGGGTGCAGCTTCAGCGTGAAGCCCGCGAGCCGGTCGCCGATCGGGACGAGCACGCGCTGGGAGAACGGCAGCTGCCGCTGGCCCAGCATCGCCCGCACCTTGCCGTAGTTCGCGGCGCGGGTGACCGAGCTCCGGCGCTCCCGCGCGGGAAGGGTGACCGCCTCGCCCAGGAGGAAGGCGGAGCCCGCGAGGCAGAAGGCTCCTAGCACGATGAGCATGAACACAGGCATCTACCCCTTGAACGAGACGAGTTTTCGAAGGACCAGCGACCCGAACGCCATCATCATCAGGCCGACCATGATCAGCGTGTGGCCCGTCGAGGTGGCGTACAGCGGGTGCATGTACTGCGGGTTCATCAGGGTCAGCGCGAACGCGACGAAGAAGGGGAGACCGATGAGGACGTACGCCGAGGCGCGCCCCATCGCGGTCAGGCCCTTGATCTTGCGCGCGAACTGCTGCCGCTGGCGGACCGTGTCGGCGACCATGTCGAACAGCCCCGCGAGGCTGCCGCCGACCTGGCGCTGGATCGTCACAGCCGTGATCACGAAGGCGAAGTTCTTCGAGCCGATCCGCTCGGCGGTCTCGGCCAGCGCCTCGTCCATCGGGCGGCCCAGGCGCGTGTCGGTGATGACGCGGCCGAGCTCCTTGCTGGCCGGCTCCTGGCCCTCGTCGACGACGGTCTGGATGCCCTGCTTGAAGCTGTGGCCCGCCTTCAGCGAGGCGGCGAGCGTGACGAGCAGGTCCGGCAGCTGGTCCTCGAAGGCGTTCATCCGGCGCTTCGCCTTGAAGGAGACGAACCCGTAGGGGATCGCGCCGCCGACGACGAACGCGATCAGGATCTGCAGCGACGGCCGGCCGCTGATCGCGGCGAAGAGGCCGAGCACGAAGCCGGAGCCCACGATCAGGTAGGCGAACTCGACCGTGCGCAGCGGCAGGTCGGCGCGCTCCAGCTTGCGCTGCAGCGTCATCCACACGCGCCGGTGAGCGAAGGCCTGCTCGGTCGCGCTGAAGAGGCCCGCCAGCGCGGCGAGACGCTCGCCCTTCTGGCGTTTGCGCTGCTTCCGCGTGCCCTCGACGTGCGGCGCGAGCCGCGACTTCACCCAGGATCCCTTCGCCGAGGCGAAGACGAACCCGCAGGCGGTGAGGACGAGGAACGCGACGAGCATCGTCAGCAGGAGCCCGCCGAGCGGCGAGTAGAGCGGCGACGGCAGCTTGCTGCCGCCGGTATCCGGCACCTGCACGTCGCCCGGGACGGTGAAGTCCGTGCTGGCCGCGCCCTCCGGGTTCAGCGCCACGCGCAGGTGGAGCTTCTCGCCTGGCCGGGCGGCCGTGACGTACTGCACGAGCCAGGTGCGCTTCAGCTCGGAGGCGATCGACGAGTAGACGGCCGAGAGGGACGAGCTCGAGGCGGCGGCCTTGAAGCTGCCGCCGGTCTCGGTCGCCATCTGCTTCAGCGGCGCGGTGGTGGCGGAGTCGCCGCCGATCGCGATCGGGTAGACGAGCGTGCCCGCCGCGTGGGCCGTCGCGAGCGCGTCGGCCAGGGAGACCTTGCTCGAGACGTCCTTGCCGTCCGTGAGCAGGACGACGACGCGCGAGCGTCCGTCCTGGCTCCCGAGCGCGTTCGCGGAGAGCTGCAGCGCGTCGTACAGCGCCGTGCCGTTCGCCTTGTCGACCGCGAGCGTGCGCAGCGCGTCGTCGGCCTCGGCGGTCGAGGACGAGAACGGGCTCAGCTGCACCGCCCGCGACCCGAACGCGACGACGGCCACCCGGTCGGAGGGCGCCTTCGCGTGCAGGAACTCGCGCGCCGCCTGGAGGGCGTCGGCGAGCTTCGCGCCCGACATCGAGCGCGAGCGGTCGATTGCCACCACGACGCTCTTCGACGAGGCGAGGTTGACCGCGCTCAGGCCGACGACCCGCCGGCCGTTCTCGGTCACCGTCGGCGGCGCGGAGGCCGCCACCGGGGAGACCACGGTGAGACGCACCGTCGGGAAGCCGCCCGCGTCGACGCTGCGCAGCGTCACCGAGGCATCCGCTGCCACGGGAATCGCCAGGGCGGCGACGACGGCGGCTGTGAGCAGACGGCGCGCCGTTCGCAGGCTCATTCGAACCCGCCGTAGTTCGCGGCCGCGTAGTTCGGCCGGAAGGTGGACGTGTTCCCGAAGAACTGCGGCGGGAGGTTGACGCCGTTCGCCGCCATCTTCTCGAGGAACTGCGGCTTGAGGCCGGTGCACTCGAGCGGGTTGAGCAGCCGCGTCGGCGCGTCCTCGCCGGTCTCGCCCTCCTCGGGCGGCTTCGCGACGAAGACGTCCTGGAGGGTGATCACGTCCGACTCCATCCGCAGCACCTCGGTGATGTGGGTGATCCGGCGCGAGCCGTCGACGAGGCGCGAGATCTGCACCAGCAGGTCGAACGCGCTCGAGATCTGCTCGCGGATCGCGCGGTGCGGCAGCTCGACGCCGGCAGTCATGACCAGCGTCTCGAGCCGCGAGAGCGCGTCGCGGGGGGAGTTGGCGTGGATCGTGGTCAGCGAGCCCTCGTGGCCCGTGTTCATCGCCTGGAGCATGTCCAGGGTCTCGGCGCCGCGGACCTCGCCGACGATGATCCGGTCGGGGCGCATGCGCAGGGAGTTGCGGACGAGCTCGCGGATGCGGATCTCGCCCTCGCCCTCGATGTTCGGCGGGCGCGACTCCAGCGTGATCACGTGGTCCTGCTGGAGCTGGAGCTCGGCCGCGTCCTCGATCGTGACGATGCGCTCGTCGTTCGGCACGAAGGCCGAGAGCGCGTTCAGCGTCGTCGTCTTCCCGGTGCCGGTACCGCCGGAGATGAGGCAGTTGAGCTTCCCGCGCACGCACGCGGAGAGGAACTGCGCGGCCTCGGGCGAGACCGTCCCGAAGTTGATCAGGTCGTCCATCGTGTACGGGTCGCGCGAGAACTTCCGGATGGTCATCGTCGGCCCGCGCAGCGAGAGCGGCGGGATGATCGCGTTGACGCGGCTCCCGTCGGGGAGGCGCGCGTCGACCATCGGCGAGGCCTCGTCGACGCGGCGGCCGACCTGCGAGACGATCTTGTCGATGATGCGCAGCAGGTGCGCGTTGTCGACGAAGGTCGCCTCGGCGACCTCGATCTTGCCGTTGCGCTCGATGTAGACGCGGTCGTAGTTGTTGACCATGACCTCGGTCACGGAGTCGTCGCGCAGCAGCGGCTCGAGCGGCCCGTAGCCGAGGATGTCGTCGGTGATCTCACGGGTGACCTGGCGCCGCTCCTCACGCGTGAGGGGGGTGCGGTCGAGCGCGAGCTGCTCGGTGACGACGCGCAGCACCTTCTCGGCCAGGTCGTCCGTCGAGCTCTCGTCGGACTGGCCGGCCGCGTAGAGCTGCGGGCCGAGCTTCGCGATGCAGGCGTGGTGGATCCGGCCCTTCAGCTCGGCGTACGGGTCGGCCGGCCGCCGCTCGGGGGCGTCGACCTGCCCGCCGACGAGCACGTCGAGGTCGGGCCCGTGGCCGTTCGCGGAGCCGTTCTGGCGGTGGAGTCGGTCGTGGAGGCCCATCGCCCTACGCCTTCGCCAGCGTCGCCATGAACTTCTTCTTCTGCTTCGCCACGGCCTGGGCCGCGACGAGCTCCTTCGCCATCGCGCGGATGGCCTTGGAGAACTCCGCCTTCGGCTCGGCGACGACCGCCGGGTTCCCGCGGTTCACCGCGAGCGGAACGATCCGGTCGCTCGGCACCTGGAAGTCGATCTTGCGCTCGAGGGCGGCCTCGACCTCCTTCGGCTTCATGCCGACCTTGGAGTTCGCCCGGTTGAGGACGAGCTTGACGCGGTCCTCCGGGAACGAGAGCAGCTCCAGGGTCTGCAGGCTGAGGCGCACGTTCTTCAGCGTGGGCACGTCCAGCCCGCAGAGGAGCAGCAGCTCGTCGGTGCGGTCGAGGGTGGCCAGCATCGGGCCGTGGAAGAACGGCGAGGTGTCGACGACGATCACGTCGTACGACTCGCGCGCGACCTCCAGCAGCCGGGCCAGCTTGGTCTCCGTGACGAGCTCGGCGTCCTCCGGGCGCAGCGGCGCGGGGAGGATGTCGAGGCCCGACGCGTGCCGGGTGGTGTAGCCGGCGAGCTTCTCGGAGTCGAGCTCGCCCGGAGCCGTGACGAGGTCGTAGATCGTCTTCTCCGGCTCGATGCCGAGCATGATCGCGGCGTCGCCGAACTGCAGGTCGAGGTCGAGCAGGAGCGCGCGCTTGCCCCAGTGCTTGGCGAGCGAGGCGCCCATGTTCGTCGCGGTCACGGTCTTGCCCGTGCCGCCCTTCGGCGAGAACACGGTCACCAGGCGGCCGTGGCGGCGGCCGTCTGCGGTGAGCCGCTTGCCGACGTGGCCGGCCTTGCGGATCGCGAAGACGACGTTGTCGGTCAGCTGCGGGAGCAGCAGGACGTCGGCGACGTCGTGCTCGAGGGCCTCCTCCAGCAGGGCCGGGGAGCCGTTCGAGGCGAGCAGGATCATCGGCGCCCGCGTGTACTCGCGGATCGCGGCCAGCTCGTTCACCGGCAGCGACGCCGCGCGCGTGGCGTGCAGGATGACGTTCAGGTGCCCGCCGGTCAGCGTGGCGGCGGCCTCCGCGACGGTGGTCGCGGAGCCGACGAGCTCGACCTCGGGGTGCGCGGCGAGCGCGTCCCGGAGGTCCGGCAGCCCGTCGCAGTCGCCCGTGACGAAGATCCGGTTCGGGCTCTTGGTTGCGAATTCGTTGCCGTTGCTCATCGTGGCCTCCTAGCGGCCGGCCGTCTTGCGCTGGCCGGGCCGGAGCCCGCCAACGAGGACGGTTTCGAAGCTGTCGAGGTGGTCGGGGCTGTCCGCGTCGTGCGTGACGGGGCGGAGCTCGAGGTGCCAGCGCTCAGCGTCGGTGCCGCCCGCGTTCGCGAGCAGGTACTGCACCTTCTGGGCCTGGCTGTCGCTCAGCGCGAGCAGGATCCGGAAGTCCGAGTTGGCGCCGCCGGTGAGCTTGCTGCCGGCGGGCGGTGCGTCCGGTGCCTGCAGGACCTTCACGTCGCGCACGAGCACGCGGCTGAAGTAGATGTCCTGGTCGCCGGGCTTCTTCAGCGCCGCGACGAAGTCCACCGAGTCGCCGTCCTTGAGCGTGCCTGCGAGCAGCTGGTTCTGGTCGCCCTCGAGCGAGAACGCCCGGAGCGTCCCGGAGAGCTGCGCGCGGACGCCGACGTGCGTGCGCGGGCTGAAGCGGCGGGTGGTCACCTGCTCGCCCTGCATCGTCGGCTGGGTGGCGACGAGGCCGGCCAGCTGGTCGGCGCTGGAGATCGCGCCGGGGACGACGCTCTTGCGCGCGACGTCCTGGGACTCGAGCAGGGCCGTCACGTCGGACCCGCTCATCCCTTCGGAGATGTCCTTCTTGGCGACGAGCACCGTCACGTGGTCCTCGCCGCGCTGTACATGCCGCTTGTAGCTGGTCACGTAGAAGCTCGTGAGCAGGGCGGCCACAGCGGCGAGGGCGACCGCGATCAGGATGTTCCTTGCTCGATATGCCATTTCTCCTGTCCTTGGGTGAGGGGTGTGAGTCGGTTGTGGTCGGGGGTCAGTCCACGAGGTGGACGGTTCTGGCGCCGAGGTCGGGCTGGGTGTCGCCGCCTCCGGCGGTCGACTCGATGCCGTCCCAGACGACGTCGGTGAAGTAGCCGTAGATGGAGCCGGTGCTGCCGTGCTCCTCGTGCGAGATCAGGTGGAACCCGACCCAGGCGATCACGTGGTACTGCGCGCCCGCGCCGGTGCCGACGAGCTTGTCGTAGACGGGGAAGAGGAGGGTCGTGCCGTCGCGGTGGTCGAGCGCGTTCTGGACCTCGGACGAGTTCCACTTCGCGCCGGCGTCGGAGAAGTAGTCGTTCAGCGGCAGGTAGCCCTGGTAGCCGCGGAGGATCCAGTCCGCGAGGGTCTGGGGGCCCGTGCCGCCGTGGCTGAGGTCGATGTTCAGCAGGTCGAACGCGCCGGGCGCGCCGGTCTTGCCGAGCGGCAGGGTGGTCGGCTGATCCGGGCCGAAGCACGGGCAGGTCGCGCCGCCCTTCAGCTTCGGGTT
>DASSQK010000020.1:0-22114 GCA_035702555.1 Gaiellaceae bacterium
AGGTCGAGGTGGTGGTTGATGTCGTTCTCGATCGCCTTCGGGAGCACGCGCTCGTCGACGAACGAGCGGACCGTGTCCTGGATCAGCCGCTGCTCAGGAGATAGTTCGAAATCCACGGCGCAAGTGTACGGACGCGGGCTCCCGAACACCCTTCCGAAGCCGCGGGATCTGCTCCCGGGCCTGATCGCCGCGCTCGCGGTCGTGGCGCTGGCCGCCGACTCCGGCGGCTACGAGCCCACGAGCTGGGGCTGGAGCGCAGCGCTGTTGCTGCTCGCGACCGCGGCCGTCCTCGTCGCCGGAGGGCGGCGGCTCGCGCCGCTGGAGCTGGCGCTGCCGGTGTCGCTCGCTGCGCTCGGCGCCTGGATCTGGCTGTCGCTCGCGTGGACGGCCGACGTCGCGCAGACCGTTCGCGAGGGCGAGCGGATCCTGGTCTACGTCGCGGCCGTGACGCTTCTCCTGCTAGCCGGGGCGCGCTCGCGGATGACCACGCTGCTCGCGTCGCTCACGGCGGCGATCACCGCGGTCTGCGCGTTCGCGCTCGCGACGCGGCTCTTCGACCCCGGCAGCGGCGCCTACCAGATCCTCTCCTCCGACCCGCAGGCCGGGTTCCGGCTCGCGCGCCCGCTCGGCTCCGCCAACGCGCTCGCGATCTTCGCGGTGATCGGGATCCTGCTCGCCCTCGGCTTCGCGCTGCGGGCGCGTGCCCCGCTTGCCCGGGCGCTCGCCTCCGCGGCGCTCGTCGTGCTCGCGCCGACCCTCTACTTCACCTACGGGCGCGGCGCGTGGCTCGGCCTCGCGGCCGGGGTCGCGGCACTCCTCGGGGCGGAGCGGGACCGACTCGACGTGCTCGTGCGGGGGCTCGCCCTCGCGGCAGCGCCCGCCGTGGCCGTGCTCCTCGCGTCGCGCACCGCCGCGCTCACCGCCGACCCGGGCTCAGTGGCGGCTGCGACCCACGACGGTCGCCGCCTCGTCGTCGCGATCGTGATCCTCGCCGTCGCGGCGGCGTTCGTCCCGGCCGCCGTCGAGCGGTTCCGCCCCGGCGCCGCCACGCGCCGGTGGCTGCTCGTTGCCCTGGCGCTGCTTGCGATCGCGGTGGCCGCCGCCGCGCTCGTCCGCGCCGGCGGGCCCGCAAGCGCCGCGCGGCGCGCCTACCACGCGTTCAACGCGCCCGCGCCCCTCGTCGGCCAGAACGCGAGCAGCCGGCTGTTCAGCCTCTCGGGCAGCAACCGCTCCGACTACTGGCGCGTCGCCTGGCGCGAGTGGACCGATCACCCGCTGCTCGGCGGCGGCGCGGGCAGCTTCCAGCGCTCCTGGCTCCGGCACCGGCGCGCAGACCTGCCGGTTCGCGACGCGCACAGCCTCTACCTCGAGACGCTCGCGGAGCTCGGCCCGCTCGGCCTCGCGCTCCTGCTCTGCGCGCTCGCCGTCCCGCTCCTCACCGTCCGCGCGGCCCGCCGTAACCCGCTCGCAGCGGCTGCGCTCGGCGCCTACGTCGCCTACCTCGTGCACGCCGGGATCGACTGGGACTGGGAGATGCCTGCGGTGACGGTCGCCGCGCTCGCGTGCGGCGTCGCGCTGCTGCTCGCCGCGCGAGGTGCCGAAGGGCCCCCGCCGCGCCGGACGGCGACGCTCACGGGCGCCGCCGCGGCCGTCGCGCTCGCCTGCCTCGCGCTCCTCGGCCTCGTCGGAAACCGCGCCGAGCTCGCCGCCGCCGACGCGCTGGATGCCGCCCAGCTCGGAACCGCGTCGAGCGAGGCGCGGACGGCGCACCGCTGGGAGCCGTGGTCAGGGACGCCGTGGCGGCTTCTCGGCGAGTCGCAGCTCCAGGGAGGCGAAGTCGACCGCGCCCGCGCGAGCTTCCTCCGGGGGCTCCGGCGCGACCGCGGCGACTGGGAGCTCTGGCTCGACCTCGCCCTCGTCAGCCGCGGCGACGCGCACAGCGCCGCGCTCGCGCGGGTCGCCGAGCTGAACCCGCTCAGCGCGGAGCTCCGCCAGCTCAACGGGCAGTGAGAGCGCAGCGCAAGGTTCGCGTGTCCGCAGGATCAGCTTTGACGACTCACGTGAGACCTCGACCCCCGGGGGGCCGCCCATGAAGGAACCGAGCTCGACCGGACGCGCACGTCTCGTCGCCACGGCACTGATCGTCGTGGCCGCGGGTGTGTTCGCGTCCGTTGGCATGGCCGGGTACGGAGCGAAGCTCGTCGGCCTCGAGCACCAGTCGCCGACGGCGAGCCAGTACCCGACCTCGAAGGTGACGATCTGTCACCACACGCATTCCCAGAAGAACCCGTTCGTGACGATCACCGTCTCGCAGAACGCAGTGGCCGCCCACGTGCGGAACCACGGCGACACGGTCGGCCCGTGCACGGCCCAGCCGCCGACGGTGCCCGCGGTGCCGCCGGGTCAGGCGAAGAAGGCCGCGAAGGTGCGGATGGCCCACAAGGCCAAGCACGCGGCGAAGACCAAGCTCCGGCTGCACGGCAACGCCAACAAGGCCGAGCACGGGAGCCACGCCAACAACGGCCACGCCAAGGCCGTCGGCCACGAGTCGACGACCGTCCACGGCAAGGGCAACGCCAAGGGACACGACAAGACCCACGGCCAGTCCGCGAACCACGGCCAGGGACAGGCGAACGGCCACGGCCACGACAAGGGCCAGACGACCCACGGCCAAGGTCAGGGCCACGGCCAGGGCCAGGGTCAGGGCCACGGCCAGGGCAACGGTGACGCCCACAAGAGCTCCGGCGGCGGTACCGGCAACGGGAAGGGCCACGGCCACTGACCGAGCCGGCGACCGCATCTCGGACCGCAACGAGAGAGCCCCGCGCTGCGGGGCTCTCTCGTTAAGGTCGGGGGGATGGCCACCACGTACGACCGTCTCGCGACGCTGCCGCTCGAGATCGAGTCCTACGAGCTCGAGCGGCTCGAGGAGCCGGTCACGCGCGGTTTCACGCGCGTCACCACCGTCGTCCACCTCCACGGCGGCGGGCTCGAGGGGCTCGGCGAGGACGTCACCTGGTACGCCGAGCACCACGATCGCGAACAGGCTGCCGGCCCGGTGCTTCCGCTGATCGGGACGTGGACGCTCGACTCCTTCTCCGCCGGGCTCGAGATGCCGGACACGCACCGCCGCTGGGCGTACGAGAGCGCGGCGCTCGACCTCGTCCTGCGACAGGCGGGCACGACCCTCGCGCAGGCGGTCGAGCGCGAGCCGCGGCCGCTCGCGTTCGTGATCTCGCCCGGCCTCGGCGAGCCGCCGACGAGCCGTGTCGTGCGCCGCTGGCTCGAGCTCGAGCCGAGCCATCGCTTCAAGCTCGACCCCGGCGGCGACTGGACGGACGAGCTGATCGCCGAGCTCGCGGGCACGGGCGCCGTGGTCACCGCGGACTACAAGGCCTACTACCGGCCCGAGGACGGCCCGCCGCCGGATCCCGAGCTCTACCACCGGGTCGCCGAGGGCTTCCCGCAGGCGTACCTGGAGGACCCGGCGCTGACCGACGAGACCGACCTCGTGCTCCAGCCCCATCGCGACCGGGTCACCTGGGACGCGCCGATCCACTCGGTGGCCGACGTCGAGGCGCTGCCGTTCGCGCCGCGCGTGCTGAACTCGAAGCCCTCGCGCTTCGGCCGCGTCCAGGAGCTGCTCGCCTTCTACGACCACTGCGAGTCGCACGGGATCGGCCTCTACGGCGGCGGCATGTTCGAGCTCGGCCCGGGCCGCGGGCAGGTGCAGTACCTCGCGTCGCTGTTCCACCCCGACGCGCCCAACGACGTCGCGCCGCGCGCGTACAACGAGCCGGAGCCTCGCGCCGGCCTGCCGCCGAGCCCGCTCGAGCCGGCGCCCGAGCCGACCGGCTTCCGCTGGGGCTACCCGGACGCTTAAAGCCTCCGCAACCGGCGCTTAACCGGCGCGGTCTAGAACACAACTGGCGGGCGGCTTCTCATGAACGAGGTCGCGAAACCCACAGTGCCCGAGGCCCTGGAGCGGCGGCTCCTGCTCCCCGCGGCCGTCGGCGCGGTGCTGCTCTTCCTGGCTGTCGGCGCGCTCGGGCTCTACCGCTACCTCGACTCGTACTGGCTCTACCGCGGCTTCCCGCCGCCCAAGGACCCGTCGTACGTGACGCAGCAGGGCACGATGCAGACGATCCACGTCACGAGCCCCGCGATCGGGGGCCGCAGCGAGCCGGTGGTCGTCTACCTGCCGCCGGGCTACGCGCAGAGCGCGCGGCGCTACCCGGTGCTCTACCTGCTGCACGGCTTCCCCGGCGACCCCGCCGGCTTCGTCCGCACCGTCCGGGTCGGGGTGGTCGAGGACACGCTGCTCGCGAAGCACGCGATGAAGCCGCTGATCATCGTCATGCCGATGGGCTCCACCGGGGTCTTCACGGACAAGGAGTGGGCCAACGGCATCCATCCGCACGAGAACTGGGAGACGTTCTTCGCACGCGACGTGGTGAACGCCGTCGACCGGCGGTTCCGGACGATCCCGCGCGGCGCCGCGCGCGGGGTCGGCGGACTCTCGGAGGGCGGCTACGCCTCGCTCAACATCGGCCTGCACCACCCGGGCGAGTTCCGCGTGCTGGAGAGCTGGTCCGGGTACGAGTTCGCGGACGACGTCAAGTCGATCTTCGGCGGCCGGCAGGCGCTGCTCGCGCACAACAGCCCGCTCGAGACGCTGCCGCGCGCGGCCGGCGCGCTGCGCCGCGAGGGCGCCTACCTCTGGTTCTACACCGGCGACAGGGACTCGCTGCGGAAGCAGAACTCCGCCTTCGCGGCCGAGCTCGCGCGGGTCCACGTCCGGCACCGGTTCTTCGTCGTCTCCGGCGGCCACAACTGGGCCCTCTGGCGCTCGAATGCCTGGCAGGCGGTCTCGGTCGCCTCGGCGCACCTCGCCCATGGCTAGGGCGGCGCGCAACGGCGCCCTCGGCCTCCTCGGCCTGCTCGTCCTGCTCGCGGCGGCCGGCTGGCTCTACCTGCTCCGGCCGTCGGCCTCGGGCCTGCGGCCGGCCGTCCCGGAGGCCCTGCCCCTCGACGAGCTGGCGCACAAGGCAGGCGTCTCCGTCGTTGCGTTCTTCGCGGTCTGGAGCTCGGCCGCGCTGTTGCTCGGCCTGCTGGCCCGGGCCGGGCGGCTCGACCGGCTGACCTCCGCGGTCGTCCTGCTGGTCGCCGTCGGCGCGTTCGAGTTCCTGGCCGCGGGGGTCTCCCTCGCGGTCGTGCGGCAGATCTCGTTCCACGATGCCCTCGTGTCCGCGACCGACATCCGGGCCGTGTCGCTGCCGGCGCTGCTCGCCGCGCTCGGCGGCGCGATCTGGGGGCAGGTGCGCTCGACGTCCGGCTCGCGGGCGCCGCTCCTGCTCGCCTGGGGCGTCGCCGCGGCGGGCGCGATCGGGCTCGTCGACGCGCTGCTGCCGGCGCGCGACCGCACGTTCCTGGGCGGGCTGCCGCCCGACGCGGTGCGGCCGGTGACGCACGCGCTGGTCGGGCCGCTGGCGCTCGCGCTGCTCGTCGTCGCGCGCGGGCTCGCACGCCGCAAGCGCCGGGCCTGGCAGGTCTCGCTCGTCCTGCTCGGCGGCTCGAGCGTGCTCCACGTGCTCCACGGCTTCAACACCGGCGCCGCCGTCACGACGCTCCTGCTCGTCGCCCTGGTCGCGCAGCGCCACGCCTTCGACGCGCCGGGCGATCCGGCCTCGCGGCGGCGGGTCGTCGTGCGGGCGGTCCTGGTCGCGGCGGGCATCCTGCTCTACGGCATGACCGCGGTCTGGCTGAACCGGCTGGCGCTCGACCAGCCGGCCTCCGCCACCCTCGCGCTCCGCGACACGGCGGACGCGGCGGTCGGCGCGCGGCTCGTCGGCCAGCGCTTCGGCGACTGGTTCTCGCTCTCGGTCTTCATTGCAGCCCTCGCCGGTGGCGCCTGGGTGCTGGCGGGGTGGACAGCCCCGTGGCGCCACCGCGTGAGGCAGGAGGCGCTCGAGCGGGCTTATGCCCGCAGCCTCGTCGCGGCGTGGGGGGAGGACACGCTCGCCCCGTTCGTCCTGCGGGCGGACAAGTCGTACTTCTTCGCTCCGGACCGGCGAGCGTTCGTCGCGTATCGGGTCGTCGGCGGCGTCGCGATCGTCTCCGGCGACCCGGTCGGGCCGCTCCACGAGCACGAGCCGCTGCTCGAGAGCTTCATCGCCTTCGCCCGCCGGCGGGGCTGGCGACTGGCCATCCTCGGCGCGTCCGAGCAACGGCTCGGGCTGTACCGGCGCCTCGGCCTGCACGCGCTCTACCACGGCGACGAGGCGGTCGTCGAGACGGAGGCGTTCTCGCTCGAAGGGCGGCCGATCAGGAAGGTGCGCCAGTCCGTGCACCGGCTGCGGCGGAGCGGCTACCGCGCCGAAGTGCTGCGCCCCGGCGCGATCGACCCCGCGCTGCGCCGGGAGCTCGAGGCGATCGCCCGGACTTGGCGCGGCACCGAGCCGGAGCGCGGCTTCGTGATGGCGCTCGACGCGCTCTTCCGGCTCGGCGACGAGGACGCGCTCTTCGTGGTCGGCCGCGACGGCGACGGGCGGCTGGCCGGCTTCCTGCACTTCGCGGTCTGCCGTGCGGGCGGCGCGCTCTCGCTCTCGTCGATGCCGCGGCTGCGGACGACGCCGAACGGGTTCAACGAATGGCTGATCTGCGAGACGGTGGCGTGGGCGCGCGAGCACGGCTTCGAGCGGATCTCGCTGAACTTCGCGCCGTTCGCGGCGCTGCTAGCGCCCGAGGCCGAGCTCTCGCGGCTGCAGCGGCTGGAGCGGCGGGCGCTGCTCAGCGTGAAGGGCCACTTCCAGCTCGACAACCTGCTGCTCTTCAACCGGAAGTTCTTCCCGCTCTGGCAGCGGCGCTTCGTGGTCTACGAGCGACGCCTCGACCTGCCGCGGGTCGGCATCGCCGCGCTCGCCGCCGAGGCGTACCTGCCGTTCTCGGGCCGCAGCGGGCGGTGACCGCGGCGCTGGCAGGCGGGCTGCTGCTCGCGCTCGCGTCGGCTGGCGCGCTGAACTGGGGCTACTTCGTCCAGCACGGCGTGGCGTCGGAGCTTCCGCCGCTGACGCTGCGCCGGCCGATCGCGTCGCTGAGGCACCTGTTCGGAAGCCTGCGCTGGCTTCTCGGCTTCCTCGTCGGGATCGGCGGCTGGGTGCTCTACGTCGCCGCGCTGGCGCTGGCGCCGCTCTCGCTCGTGCAGGCCGCTTCGGCCGGCGGGATCGGGCTGCTGGCCCTGCTGGTGTCGCGCCACACGCGTCTCGCCGCGAGGGAACGGCGGGGCGTCGCCGTCGCCGTCGCGGGGCTCGTCCTGCTGGGGATCTCGCTCGCCGGGCGCACGACGACCGCGACCGCTGGCGCCTGGGGCGCGGTGGCTGCGTGGATCGCGGTCTCGGCGGTCGTTGCCGGCGTCGCCGCCTCGCGGCGCTCGGCGGCCGGCCTCGGGATCGCGGCCGGCGTGCTCTACGCGGCGGGAGACGTGGCGACGAAGTCGGCGGTTCACGGCGGCGCGCGGCTCGGGTTCGTGCCGGTCCTGCTCGCGTGCCACGGGCTCGCCTTCGTCGCGCTCCAGCTCGGCTTCCAGCGCGGCGGCGTGCTCGCGACGGCCGGCCTGGCGACGCTGTTCACCAACGCGATCCCGATCGCCGCCGGGACGACGCTCTACGGCGAGGGGCTCGGCTCGCTGCCCGCGGTTCGCGTGCTCGCCTTCGCCTGCACCGTCGCCGGCGCGACGCTCCTGGCGCGGGCGGGAGAGCCCGAGCCACGGCCGGCATCGGCCGTCGCCTTGCCGCCAGCGCCGAGGGCGATACCATTTGACTGACTAGTCAATCAACGCACCGAGGCAGGGCATGGCCACGACAACGACAACCGGCGTCTCGTTCGCGCCGACCGACGAGCAGAAGGCGCTGCGCGAGCTGGCGCACGAGTTCGCCGAGAAGGAGATCCGGCCGAAGGCGGCCGAGTATGACGAGCACGGGACGCATCCGGCCGACGTGATCGCGAAGGCGCACGAGGTCGGGCTGATGAACCCGCACGTTCCGGAGGAGCTCGGCGGGGCGGGGCTCGGCTCGCTGGACGGCGCGATCCTCGGCGAGGAGCTCTGCTGGGGCTGCTCCGGGATCGGCACGGCGATCGTCGCGAACATCCTCGGCGCGCTGCCGACCCTGATCGCGGGCACCGAGGAGCAGCAGCGCCAGTGGCTGCCGCCGCTGCTCGAGGAGCCGATCCTCTGCTCGTTCGCGTTGACCGAGCCGAACGCCGGCTCCGACGTCTCCGGGATCCAGACGACCGCGACGCGCCACGGCGACGACTACGTCATCAACGGCTCGAAGATGTTCATCACCAATGCCGGCCACGCCTCCTGGGTGGTCGTGTTCGCCTCGACCGACAAGGACGCAGGCCACCGCGGGCTCTCCGCCTTCATCGTCCCGACCGACGTCGACGGGGTTGTCGTCGAGAAGCACCTCGACAAGATGGGCCAGCGCGCGACCGACACCTCGGCGCTCGCCTTCCAGGACGTGAAGGTGCCCGCCTCCGACCGGCTCGGCGAGGAGGGGCAGGGCTTCAAGATCGCGATGCAGACGCTCGACCACACGCGGCCCGGCACGGCCGCGGGCGCGGTCGGGGTCGCGCGGGCGGCGTTCGAGCACGCGGTCGAGTACTCGAAGGAGCGCGTCCAGTTCGGCCAGCCCGTCGCGATGAACCAGGGCGTGAACTTCCTCGTCGCCGACATGGCGGCCGAGATCGAGGCGGCGCGCCTGCTCGTCTGGCAGGCGGCCTGGCTGCTGGACCAGGGCGAGCGCGCGACGCTGCAGTCGTCGTACGCGAAGCGCTTCGCAGCGGACACGGCGATGAAGGTGACCACGGACGCCGTCCAGATCTTCGGCGGCTACGGCTACATCAAGGAGTACCCGGTCGAGAAGCTGATGCGCGACGCCAAGCTGTTCCAGATCTACGAGGGGACCTCGCAGATCCAGCGGCTGGTGATCGCCAGGGAGATCTATCTCCCTCGAGATTGACCTCTCGGGTCGGGTTGCCCTCGTCACCGGGAGCTCGCGCGGGATCGGCCGCGCCGATGCGCTGGCTCTCGCGCGAGCAGGGGCCGACGTCGTGCTCGCGGACGTCCAGCTCGAGTCCGAGCCCGAGCCGAAGGAGTTGGGCCCGCTCGCGCAGGCAGCGCGGGCGCAAGGGCTTGTCTACACCGAGCAGACGGCGGAGGAGATCCGCGCCCTCGGGCGCCGCGCCGTCGCCGTCCGCTGCGACGTCACCGACCGCGCGCAGGTGGACGCCGCGGTGGCGACGGAGCTCGGGCCGCCCGACATCCTCGTCGCGAACGCGGGCACGCTCGACCACGTCGCCCGGCTCGAGGACCAGTCGGCCGAGCTCTGGGAGCGCGACCTGCGCGTCAACCTGACGGGCGTCTTCAACTGCGCCCAGGCGGTCTGGCCCGCGATGGTCGAGCGCGGCTGGGGGCGGATCGTGGCGATGTCGTCCGTCGCCGGCGCGCTCGGAGGCTTCGGCCAGGCGAGCTACGCGGCGACGAAGGCGGGGGTGCTCGGGCTGACGAAGACCCTCGCGCTCGAGGGCGCACGGCACGGAATCACCGCGAACGCGGTCGTCGCCGGGATCATCGGCACCGAGGCCTTCGGCTTCGGCAACCCGGAGCTGAACGAGCGCATGGTGCGGCGGACGGCGATGCGCCGCACCGGCGAGCCGGACGAGGTCGCGAACGTGATCGCGTTCCTCTGTTCCGACCTCGCCTCCTACGTGACCGGGGCGGCGATTCCGGTCACCGGTGGTATCGATCTGTTTACGTTCTGAACATCGGCTGAACCGGCCGCTACACTCCCGGACGTTGCGCGTCGAGGCAGGGACTGGTGCGGTCCGGGTCCGCGACCGGCGCCGCAGCCGTTCCAGGACGCTCCTTCTGCAGCGCCTGGCCGTGCTGGGCATCGTCGCAGTGACCGGCGCCGTCGTGCTCGGAATCGCGCTCGCGGGCTCTCCGAGCCGCATCGCGGCCGGCGTGGAGATCGACGGAGTCGACGTCGGCGGGCTGACGGCCGCCCAGGCGCAGACGAAGCTCGAGCGGCGCGCCGCCGCGCTGGCGCAGGTTCCGGTGACCTTCACCGCCGCCGGTCACCGGTGGCGGCTGCGGCCGGCGAGCCTCGGTGTCGAGACCGACTGGCACGCCGCGGTCAAGCTCGCGCTCGACCAGGGCGACGGGCTCGCGCCGATCCGCGGCTTCCGCCGGCTCGGCGTGCGCGTCTTCGGCGCGGACGTCTCGCCGCCGACGCGCGTCGTCGAGAGGTCGCTCGCCTACGAGCTGCGGCGGATGAGCCACGCCGTCGACCGGCCGCACCGCGACGCGGCGCTCGTCGTGCGTCGGCTCCATCCCGTCGTCGTGCCGGCGCTCGCCGGGCAGGTGCTCGACCGGAAGGCGGCCGGCCAGACGATCGTCCACGCGCTCGGCGGGCTCGACCGGGGCCGCGTCGCCCTGCCCGTGCAGACCGACGAGCCGACCGTGCTCGGCTCGGATCTCGTGCCCGTCGCGGCGCAGGTGCGGACGGCGCTCGCGCGCCCCGTGCGGATGAAGCTCGGCGTCGCCTCGTGGTGGCTGCCGAAGCGCCAGCTGGCCGCGATCCTGCTCCTGCCGCACGGCGGCACGAGCACGCTCGCCGTCGGTGGCCCGGGCGCCACGCGGTACTTCGCGAAGCTCGGCCGCGGGATCGACAAGCCGGCCCGCGACGCCACCTTCCGGCCGCTCCAGAGCGGCCGCGTGGTGGTCGTCCCCGCGCGCAACGGCCGCGTCGTACACGCCCTCGAGACCGGCCGCAACGTCCTCGCGGCGGCGCTCTCGCCGATCGACCGGACCGCGCGCGTCGTGATCACGCACGCGAGGCCCAACCGCACGACCGCGCAGGCCCGCGCGATGGGGATCACGACCCGCGTCGGCCGCTACGAGACGATCTACGGCGGCGACCCGAACCGGATCCACAACGTGCAGCTCGTCGCGCACCTCGTCGACGGGAAGCTGATCCCGCCGGGAGCGACGTTCTCGTTCAACGGCGCCACCGGCGCCCGCACGGCCGACAAGGGCTTCCGCGAGGCGCCCGTGATCATCAACGGCGAGCTGACGACGGGGCTCGGCGGCGGCGTCTGCCAGGTCTCCACGACGGTGTTCAACGCCGCGTACGAGGCCGGCCTGAAGATCACGGAGCGCACGAACCACGCGCTCTACATCAGCCACTACCCGCAGGGCCGCGACGCGACGGTCAACTACCCCGACGTCGACCTCAAGTTCGTCAACGACACGGCTCGCTGGCTGCTGCTCCGCACCTACGTCGGCTCCTACTCGCTCGACGTCGAGCTCTACGGCGCGCCGCTGCACCGCCGCGTCGTGAGCGAGACCCGGCCGCTGGTCGACACGGGCCCGCCGCCGCTGCAGCGGACGCCCGACCCGACGATGTTCGTCGGCTCGACGGTGGTCGAGGAGAGCGGCGAGCCGTCGCGCTCGACGAGCGTGCGCCGGCGCGTCTACACCGCCAACGGCAAGCTGCTCTACGACAACACCTGGTACTCGTCCTACCGCGGCGAGCCGCGCGTGGTGCGCGTCGGGACGAAGCCGGTTCCCCCGCCGCCGGTGAAGAAGAAGAAGGGCCCGTCTGGGCCGAGCGGGCCGACGGGGCCGACCGGCCCCACGGGCGTCACGACTCCGCAGTAGCGATCTCGTCCGCGAGCCACGACGGCACGCGTGTCGGCCGGTGCGTGCGCGCGTCGACGCAGGCGTGGCGCGTCCAGCCGTCGGCCACGGCGTCTCCGTCGCGCTCGACGGCGTAGTCGAAGCGGAAGCGCGCGCCGCGCAGCTCCCCGCAGCGCGCGCGGACCGTGAGCCGCTCGTCGAAGCGCGCCGGCGCGAGGTAGCGCACGTGCGACTCGATCGTCAACGCCTCGATCCCGTCGGCGCGCAGTCCGGGGTAGCCCCCGCGGAAGCGCGCGAGGTAGTCGATGCGCGCCAGCTCGAACCAGACGAGGTAGACGGAGTTGTGCGCGATCGCCTGCGCGTCGGTCTCGGCGAACCGCACGCGCACCTCGGTCTCGAAGCGGAAGTCCACGGCGGCTGAGTCTCTACGATCGGAGCCCGTGAGCGCCGAGGCACTCGCCGAGCTGATCCGCACGCGCCAACCGTGCGTCGTCCTCACCGGGGCGGGCGTCTCGACCGAGAGCGGGATCCCGGACTTCCGTTCTCCGACGGGGCTGTGGGCCCGGTTCGACCCGCTCGAGTACGGGTCGATCGAGGCGTTCCGGGCGGACCCGCGCAAGGTCTGGAGCTTCTACAAGCCGCGCGTCTCGATGCTCACCGAGGCGGAGCCGAACGCCGCCCACCGCGCCCTCGCCGAGCTCGAGGCGCGCGGCCTCGTCCAGGCGGTGGTGACGCAGAACATCGACCGTCTGCACGAACGTGGGGGAAGCCGGGACGTCCTCGAGGTGCACGGCTCGATCCGCACGGCGACGTGCCCCGGCTGCGGCGCGCGCTACGAGCTCGAGCAGGTGCTGGACCTTCTCGCCGAGGCCGACGCGCCGGCCTGCCCCGCCTGTGGGCGCATCGTCAAGCCGGACGTCGTCTTCTTCGGAGAGCTGCTGCCGGCCGGTGCGATCGAGCGCGCGTACGCGCTGGCGCGCGGAGCAGCGTTGCTGCTCGTCGTCGGGTCGGCGCTCGAGGTGCACCCGATCGCGGCGCTGCCCGGTGAGACCCTCGCTGCGGGCGGCGAACTCGCGATCGTCAACCGCGGCCGGACGCCTTACGACGGAAGGGCGACGTTGCGGATCGATGGAAGCGCGGGCGAGATCCTGCCCGCGATGGTTGCGGCGCTCTAGGCCGCTGCGCGCTTCAGCGGCCGCTCGTCGAGGACACGGCTGCACTCGGAGCAGACCGTGCGCTCGACCTCGTACGGCACGCCGAGGCGCTGACGCAGCACGTACGTGCGGACGCCGGAGTGCCGATGAAGCCGCTTGCGATGGGGGAGTAGCTGACTCATGGTTCCTATCTGAGCGTAGCTGGGGTATCGGAAGCTACGACGCTCAAAAGGGTGAACAAGTTGTGACGTTTCGGGGTCGGCTCGCTGCGGTTACTCTCGGGGCGTGAGAGGCCGCTCCGTTTGCCTGGTGCTCGCGCTCCCGCTCGCCGCGGTTCTCGCGGGCTGCGGCGGCTCGGGGCACGAGCCCGCGACCCACCGCGCCGCGACCTCGGCGAAGCCCGCCCACCGCGCCGCGGCGCCGCTCGAGACCGCGAGCCCGCGCCCGGCGAAGAGGGCTGCGGCTCCGGCTCCGCCCTGCAAGCGCGCCGTCCGGCCGTTCGTGGGCTCGAGCACCGCCGTCGCCGCGGTCGTCCGCTCCCACGCGGTCGCCTACCGCCGGCCCGGCTCGCTCCCGTTCGCGCGCTTCGGGCGCCTGAACGTGAACCGGTACCCGACCGTCTTCCGGGTCCTCGCCGCGGTGCGGGGCCGCGACTGCGCGGCGCGCTGGTACCGCGTCCAGCTGCCGATCAAGCCGAACGGCGTCACCGGCTACGTGCGCGCGACCGCGGTCGACACCGGACGCGTCCGCTCGCGGGTGCTCGTCGACCTCTCGGCCAAGCGGCTGACGCTCTTCCGCAACGGCAGGCCGGCGCTCCGGGCGACCGTCGCCGTCGGCTCGTCCGCGACGCCGACTCCGACCGGCCGCTACTACGTCAACCAGCGCCTGATCCCGGCGGACGCCTCGGGCCCGTACGGCCCCGCCGCGCTGGGGATCTCGGCCTACTCGAACGTCCTCACCGGGTGGGTGCAGGGCGGCCCGGTCGCGATCCACGGCACGAACGAGCCGTGGTCGATCGGCCACGCGGTCTCGAACGGCTGCATCCGCGTGCACAACGACGTGTTGCGGCGGCTCTTCAGGGTGACCCCGGCCGGGACGCCGGTCGTCATCCGGCAATGAAGCGGCGCGCGCTAGTCGTCGCGGCCGCCGCGCTGTGCGCGGGCCTGGCGGCGACCCTCGCGGCGACCGCCCGGCAGCAGCAGCTCGTCGACCCGGGGACGGACGCGCGGCCCGACGGCTGCGGTCGTGACTACCTCCAGCAGACGCAGCGCTCGATTCCGACCTGGGTCTACGTCGGCGATCGCGACGCGCCCGCGGCCGGCCCGCCGCCGCCTCCGCGCCGCCTCGAAGGCGTCGTCACCTCGCGCTACGAGGCGGACCTCGCGGTGCATCCGACGCCCGAGGACCTGCCGACGATCCACCGCAGCTACGACCTGAACCTGAACGTCCTGCCGGATCCGCCCTACCGTCGCCTGCTCGGCGGCTCGAGCACGTCGGCGACCGGCAACTTCGCGGGGCACGGCGAGTCGACCGCGCGGGTTCACGTCGAGCGCGAGCAGGCTTCGCTGCCCTTCTTCGCCTGGCCGGAAGCCGGCGACCGCGTGGCCATCGTGGGCTCGTGGGTCTGGGACTGCGGCCACTGGACGCCGAGCGGCGAGCGCACCGAGATCCATCCGTTCCGCGCGCTGTGGGTCGAGCGCAACCGCGGCGGCCCGTCGCCGGCGAGCGCGACCGGCGAGAGCGAGGGCGACCTCTACCTCTCGAGCGACAAGACCTACGCCGGCGTCGAGGCCGACTGCTCGCACCGCGCGAAGGGCGCCGTGGCCGCCTTTGCGGCCTGCCTCGCGGTCGAGCCCGGCCGGCAGGACGTGAGGGGGACCTACCGCTTCCGCCTGCGGGTGCCGCCCCGGCCGGCCCCGGACGCGCGGCTGCGGGTACGGGTCGTCGACGCCGGGAGCTCGCCGGGCGCGCCGCGGGCGCGGACGCACGTGCGCGGGAACGGCGTCGACGTGAGCCTCGTCGTCCCCTCGAGCGCGGGCAAGCGCGTCGTCGTCGCGCAGCGCGTGCTCGCGCGCTGGACGGGGGCGCCCGCCCCGGAGCACGTGCGCGTCAGATTCGTCCGCCTGCTCGTCCGGCGCTCGATGGACCCGGGCTGTCCCGGCGGCCGGCACACGTGCGGCTCGAAGGAGACGACGCACGGCGAGCAGGTCTCCACGCCGCCCGGCGAGTGGAACGTGTACGTCGACGCGGCGGGCGTCTGGAAGACGTGGGGCCGCGGCCTCCTCCGCGCCCGCGACGGCCAGGTCTTCGGGGGCGGGCCGACGTTCGACCTGCGGCTCGCGCCCGGCCGCCCGTGGCGGGTCTTCGTCTTCACGCGCGAGTGCGACTTCGGCGTGCTCGGGAACGCGGACGGGCCGGGCCACGCACTCTCGCCCTGCCCGACCTCGAAGGAGTTCGGGACCTTCGACGGCGACGACGTGCCCGGGATCGCGGTCGCGCGGTTCGCGTCCCCGGACGCGGCGCTCGGCCTGCACCGCCTGCGTCCGCGGCGCCACGGCTCGACCTGCCCGGCGGTGAACCGGCTCGGCTGCTACGAGGTCGCCTTCCGCGTGGAGCGGGCGGGTCGGGTATAACAGCGGCGTGACCGAGCCACGCGGACAGGACATCATCAGCCGCCTCGCCGACCGCGGCGAGGACGTGATCGGCCGCATCGGCGAGCTCAACCTGCCGGGCACGCAGAAGATGTTGGAAACGGCGAACCAGCTCCGCGAGCGCGCCGACGAGCTGCAGCGGCGCCTCCGCGGGCTCGACGCGCTCGAGCGGCGCGTCGACGCGCTCGAGAAGAAGGTCGACGAGCTGTCGAAGGCGAAGGCCAAGGCGAGCGCGCCGCGCAGGGCGACGACCCGCCGCGCGACCGCCGCGGCCAAGCCGAAGCCGAAGCCGCCGCCCGCCTCAGGCGGGAACGCGTAGCCGTAGCGCGCGCGGCACGACCTCGAAGCTGACCGGCGTCGTCCCCGGCTGCTCGCCGTCGAGCTCGACCGGCAGCGGCTCCCGCGCGTCGACCTCGACCCGCGTGCCGTGAAGCAGGGTCGCCCTCGGGTGGGGCAGGTGCGTTCCGCGGTAGATCTTGGGCAGGGTCAGGATCAGGTCCCGCTTCGTGATGTCGCCGATCAGCAGCACGTCGAAGCGGCCGTCGTCGGGCTCGGCATCGGGCGTCATCTTCATCCCGCCGCCGAGGTAGCGGCCGTTCGCCACGATCACGTCGAGCATGCGGCCGCCGTGTTCGGCACCGTCGACGCGGGCGGTGACCTCGCCGTTCCGCCACCGGGCGAAGACCGCGATCGTCGCCCAGGCGTAGGAGGCCTTGCCGCCGAGGGCCTTCGACGTCTCGTTCGCGCGCTTGGCGACCGCCCCGCTCATGCCCGCGCTCGCGACGTTGGCGAAAACGGCCTCGCCGTCGCGGCCGTCCCAGCCGCGGTAGCGAACGCGCCCGAGGTCGATCTCGCGCGTCCGCCCGTTGAGCGCGACGTCGACGGCGCCCTCCAGCTTGCGCGGGATGCCGTAGGTGCGGACGAAGTCCCAGCCGGTGCCGCGGGCCAGCACGGCCAGCTCGACGTCGAGCCCGGCGATGCCGTTGACGACCTCGTGGACGGTGCCGTCGCCGCCGACGGCGACGAGCAGGTCGGCGTCGGCGGCCGCCTCGCGCGCGAGCACCGTCAGGTGGCCCGGCCGCTCCGAGAGGAGCGCGTCCCCGCGGAGCCCCAGGGCCGCCGCGCGGTGGGCGAGCTCGGGCCAGCGGCGCCCCGCCGCGCCGTTCTCCGCGGCCGGATTGACCAGGAACGTGACGCGCTTAATGGCGCGCCGTGATCGTCGCGAGCGCGACGCGCGTCATGCGGTCGACCGCCGCCCGGAGATCCTCGTCCGAGATCCGGGCGATCGCCTCGCCGTGCACGGCGTAGTCGCTGACCGTCAGCAGGCAGCCGGCCTGCACCCCGCGCAGGGCGCCGATCGTGAACAGCACGGCGGCCTCCATCTCCACGCCCAGCACGCCGCGCTCCGACCAGCGCTTGTGCCGCCCGGGGTCGGGGTCGTAGAACGTGTCGCTGGAGACGATCGCGCCGACCCGCAGCGGCTGGTCGAGCTCCTTGGCCGCGTGGACAGCCCCGTGGACGAGCTCCCAGTCGGCGGTGGGCACGTGTGGTTCCTGCCCGACGTAGTGGCGCGCCGTGCCGTCGGCCGCAACCGCGGAGACCGCGACGATCAGGTCGCCGAGCTCGAGGTCGTGCTGGAGCCCCCCGCAGGTGCCGACGCGCAGGAAGCGCGTCACGCCGAGCTGGACGAGCTCCTCCATCACGATCGCCGCGGACGGGCAGCCCATCCCGGTCGCCTGCACCGAGACCGGCCTGCCCTCCCACTCGCCGCTGTAGCCGAGCATCCCGCGCTCCCCGTTGCGCTGCACCGGGTTGTCGAAGTACGTCTCGGCGATGTACTTGGCCCGCAAGGGGTCGCCGGGGAGGAGGCAGGCCTCGCCGTAGTCCCCGGGTTCCGCGCGAATGTGGATCGGCACGGGCGAGAGCCTAAAGTTGCCGTCATGCCTGCGCTGACCGAACCGGCGCTGGACGAGATCCTCGCCTTCTGCGCCGAGGACCCGATCGAGCGGGTCTTCCTGGAGGATGTGGCGCGCCGCGGCCTCGGCCGGTTCACGGGCCTCGCCGAGGGCAGGCGCCTGCTCGCGCTCTGCCACGTCGGCACCAACCTCGTCCCGTCGGGGACCGGGTGCGGCGCCTTCGCCGACGTCGACGGGGCCACGCGGGCACGCCTCGTGATCGGCGAGGAGAACGCCGTCGGCGACTTCTGGGCGGCCGCGGAGGACCGGCTGCCTCCGCCGCGCGAGGATCGGCCCGGCCAGCCCGTGTACGTGCTGGAGGAGCCGCCGGAGCCGGGCGGCACCGCCCTGCGGCCCGCCACACACGACGACTTCGAGCTCCTGGTGCCGGCCTGCGCCGAGGCGCACCGCGAGGAGCTGGGGATCAATCCGCTCGAGCGTGACCCCGAGAGCTTCCGCTGGCGCACCCGCGCGCAGATCCAGGACGGCCGCTCGTGGATCTGGCTCGACGGCGCCACGATCCTGTTCAAGGCCGAGGCGTCGGCGTGGACGCCCTCGGCGGTGCAGCTGCAGCAGGTGTGGGTCGACCCTCGCGCCCGCGGCCGCGGCTACGCCCAGCGCGGGATGCGCGACCTCTGCCGCCTGCTGCTCGAGCGTGTGCCGACCGTCTGCCTGTTCGTGCGGGCCGAGAACGCGCCCGCGATCCGCGTCTACGAGAAGGTCGGGATGCGGCACACGATCTCCTACCGCAGCCTCGTCTTCATCTAGGCGATATGCCCGAACGGGGGAGGAGCGGGGTGTTCCGGTCGCCCAGAATCCGCGCGTGCGGATTGCCATGACTGCGGGCGGCGTCCTCGTCGTGCTCCTGCTCGCGCTCACGCTCGCGACGAGCGGGCGCGCGCGGCCGAACGCCGTGCACACGTGCTCGGCGACCGACCGGCAGTTCATCGAGACGGCGAGGACGAACATGACCGCGCTGGAGCTCTGGAGCGAGCAGTACGGGAACGGCGAGGCCTCGAAGGGCGACCTGGTGCGTCAGGCAGGCACGGCGGCGAAGATCGTGCGCGGCTCGCGGCCGACGGACTTCGCGCTCCAGCAGACGCGGAGCCTCGTCATCGGGATGCTGGTCGAGTACGCAAAGGCCGTGCAGCTCCAGGGCAAGCGTGGAGGTGACGCCGGCCCGCACATGTATCGCGCGTACGGGCTCGCGAACTTCGCGCACTCGGTGCTGGTGCGGGCCCGGAAGCCGCTCGGGAAGCTCGGCTGCGACGTGCGCCCGCTGCTCTGAGCGCTCGCCGCTGCTCGTCTCGGAACTGACCGCGCGGTTGCATTTTCCGCTGCAAAACCGAGACTCTTCGGCTGACTTCCGCGGCGGTGTCGCCGTCGCGTCGTGCGGGGAGGCAAGGACCTCCGACGAAGGCAGGTACCGATGTCGAAGCTCATTGCGATCGCGGCCGTTGTCGTCTTGGCCGGGCTGGCGGCCGGCGCCGCGCACGGAGGGGCGCCGAGCCGCGTCCGCGTGCCGTTCAGCCTCACGGTCCCGTCGCCGGAGTACACGGCTGAGTGCGGCTTCCCCGTGGAGATCAGCAGCGAAGGGACGCTCATGGTCACGATCCACACCAAGGCCGACGGCGCGGCGCTCGAGCAGGACGTCTTTCCCGGCCTGAGGATCACGGTCAGCGCACCCTCGACGGGGCGCTCCTTCAGCCACGTCTTCGGGCCGACGACCTATCGCTACCCCGATGGCATCTACGAAGGAGCCCCGGCGGTCATCACGTCGACGGGCGTCCGCGGCGACGCTCCGGGGATTCCACCGGACGCCGGCCGCATCGTGACGCCGGGCCTGGTCGTCGCGGTCATTCCCGACGTCGGCGCGATCGTCGTCCCGACCGGGCCGCCGGTCTCGCAGACCGGCCACTTCGAGGATCCCGCGACGGTGGTCGCGGCGATCTGCGCGGCGCTCGCCGCCTGACCGGCAGACGCGGAGGGGCTTCGGCGTCCTCGCGAGGCCTCTTTCCGCTCCGCTCGGGGCGCAACCTGTTGCGAGACTGTGACCGTGGCCGTCGAGACCGCAGACCTGCGAGATAGCGTCGAGGGGCACATCCGCGCTCACGACCTGATCCCGCCCGGCGGTGAGGTGGTGGCGCTCGTCTCCGGGGGCGCCGACTCGACCTGCCTCTGGCACGCGCTGCGCGGGCTCGGGTACCAGGTCTCTGCGCTGCACGTCGACCACGGCCTCCGGGGCGAGGAGTCCCGGGAGGACGCGCGCTTCTGCCGCGAGGTGCTGGGCGCGGAAGTGGTGGACGGCCGCGGCGGCAGCACGGAGGACGAGCTGCGGCGGATCAGGTACTCGTTCGCGACCGACCGATTACGCGCCACGGGCCACACCGCCTCCGACCAGGTCGAGACCGTCCTCTACCGGCTCGTCTCGAGCGGCGCTCCAGGCGGGATCAAGCCGGCGCGCGAGGATGGCGTCGTCCGCCCGCTCCTGCCGCTGTGGCGCGAAGAGACCGAGGCCTACTGCCGGGCCGAAGGCCTGAGGTTCCGCACCGACAGCTCGAACCCCGGGACGCGCCGCGGCCTGATCCGCGACAAGATCCTCCCGCTCCTGCGCCACCTGCACCCGGGAGCCGAGCGCAACCTGCTGCGTCTCGCCGAGGGACGCCCCTCGAGGCTCGACGACCTGCTCGCCGCGACCAGCGGCTCCGGCCGCGTCGACCTCGGCGGCGGCCTCACCGCGGTGCGAGAGTACGACCGCGTCTGGCTCGAGCACACCCCGGTCGCGTTGGACGGGAGCGTGCGCTGGGGCGAGTGGACGATCGAGAGCGACCTCGAAGGGCTTAAGGTACGCGGGTGGCGTCCCGGCGACAGG
Source organism: Gaiellaceae bacterium (assembly GCA_035702555.1). Classification (GTDB taxonomy): domain Bacteria; phylum Actinomycetota; class Thermoleophilia; order Gaiellales; family Gaiellaceae; genus AC-32. Next base: position 20,334 of record DASSQK010000020.1, read on the forward strand.
CTCGCCGGCCGCAGCAAGAAGGTTCAGGACGTGTTCGTCGACGCGAAGATCCCGCGCTCCGAGCGAGAGGCATGGCCTCTCGTCGTCCGGGGGCGCGAGGTGGTCGCCGTCCCGGGAATCGTCGACGCGCCCGGGATCAGGGCAGAGCGGGGATGAGCACCCAGCTGGATGCCGCGATCGGGGAGATCCTGATCGACGAGGAGACTCTCGCCGCCCGCGTGGCGGAGCTCGGAGCCGAGGTCTCGGCCGACTACGAGGGCCGCGACCTGCTGCTGATCGGCGTCCTCAAGGGCGCCGTCTTCTTCATGGCCGACCTGATGCGCCACCTCACCGTCGCCTGCGAGGTCGACTTCATGGCGATCTCGAGCTACGGCGACGCGACGGACTCGTCGGGGATCGTCCGCATCCTCAAGGACCTCGACATCAGCATCGACGGACGGGAGGTGCTCGTCGTCGAGGACATCATCGACTCCGGCCTCACGCTCTCGTACCTGATGCGGAACCTGGAGTCTCGCGAGCCCGCCAGCCTCGAGGTCTGCGCGCTCCTGACGAAGCCTTCGCGGCGCGAGATCGACGTCCCGGTGCGCTACGTGGGCTTCGAGATCCCGAACAAGTTCGTCGTCGGGTACGGCCTCGACTTTGCGGAGCGATACAGGAACCTGCCCTACGTCGGCGTATTGGACGAGCACCTCCTGCCGACGACGTTGTAAACCGACCAATCCGGGGCACCGGTAATGCTCATACTCACTGGTACCCTGTGCCGATAGAGGGCCCGTGAACCGATTCTTCCGATCAGCGCTTTTCCCGCTCGTCGTCATCGTCCTCCTCGTGTGGCTGGCGAGCCAGACGCTGATCCCGCACGGCAAGAGCGCCGAGAAGGCGACGTACTCGGACTTCCTCTCGGCGGCGAAGCAGGGACAGGCCAACAAGGTCGAGTTCACCCCGAGCAAGCGGCAGATCACGTACCTCAACACCGCCGAGGGCGACAAGAAGATCACGGTCCACTACCCCGCCGACCAGTCGGTGCCGCAGATCACGGACATCCTGCAGGAGCACCCGGGGATCAGCTTCGACTCGAAGGGCACGGGCGGCTTCTCCTGGGTGAGCGCGTTCTTCTCGCTGCTCCCGTTCATCATCCTGATCGCGTTCTGGATCTTCCTGATGAACCAGGTGCAGGGCGGCGGCTCGAAGGTGATGTCGTTCGGCAAGTCGCGCGCGAAGCGGATGGCGCCGGACTCACCGAAGATCGGCTTCAAGGACGTCGCGGGGGTCGACGAGGCCGTCGAGGAGCTCCAGGAGATCAAGGAGTTCCTCGAGAACCCGAAGAAGTTCCAGGCGCTCGGCGCGCGCATCCCGAAGGGCGTCCTGCTCTACGGGCCGCCCGGCACCGGTAAGACGCTTCTCGCGCGCGCGGTCGCCGGCGAGGCCGGCGTGCCGTTCTTCTCGATCTCCGGCTCCGACTTCGTCGAGATGTTCGTCGGCGTCGGCGCCTCGCGCGTGCGCGACCTGTTCGAGCAGGCCAAGCAGGCGGCGCCCTGCATCGTCTTCATGGACGAGATCGACGCCGTCGGCCGGCACCGTGGCGCGGGCCTCGGCGGCGGTCACGACGAGCGCGAGCAGACGCTCAACCAGCTGCTCGTCGAGATGGACGGCTTCGAGCTGAAGGACAACATCATCCTGATCGCCGCCACGAACCGGCCCGACATCCTCGACCCGGCGCTGCTGCGCCCCGGCCGCTTCGACCGCCAGATCGTCGTCGACCGGCCCGACCGCGTCGGCCG
>DASSQK010000021.1:0-9111 GCA_035702555.1 Gaiellaceae bacterium
AGTGGCACACCACGGCGCTCTGTTCGCCGACGAGGTCGTGCCTGCTCACGGGGCGCAACCACCACCAGAACGGCTATGCGTGCATCGCCGAGGCGTCGACGGGCTACCCGGGATCGAACGGCCACATCCCGATGGAGAACGCGTTCCTCGCACAGGTGCTGCGCGAGCGGGGGTACAACACCTTCTGGCTCGGCAAGAACCACAACGTCCCGCCGGAGGCATGGGCGATGGGCGGCTCGAAGGCCGACTGGCCGATCCTGCGCGGCTTCGACCGCTTCTACGGCTTCATCGGCGGCGAGACGAACCAGTGGTATCCGGACCTCGTCTACGACAACCACCCGGTCGAGCAGCCGGCGATGCCCGAGGACGGCTACCACCTGACGACCGACCTGACCGACAAGGCGATCGAGTTCGTCAAGGACGCGAAGGCGATCGCGCCCGAGAAGCCCTTCTTCATGTACTTCTGCCCCGGCGCGACGCACGCCCCACACCACGCGCCGCGTGAGTGGATCGAGAAGTACGAGGGCCGCTTCGACATGGGCTACGAGGCGTACCGCGAGCAGGTCTTCGAACGCCAGAAGCAGCTCGGGATCTTCCCGGAAGACGCGGAGCTGTCGCCGCTGAACCCCTACGCCGGGGAGAAGAGCGCGAAGGGCAAGCCGTGGCCCGAGCTCGACGTGGTGCGACCGTGGGACTCGCTCTCCGAGGACGAGCAGCGGCTCTTCTGCCGGATGGCGGAGGTGTATGCCGGGTTCCTCTCGCACACCGACCACGAGATCGGGCGACTGCTGGACTTCCTCGAGCAGTCGGGCCAGCTCGAGAACACGATCGTCGTCTTCGTCTCCGACAACGGCGCGAGCGCCGAGGGCGGCCCGAACGGCTCCGTCAACGAGACGAAGTTCTTCAACGGCATCCCGGACTCGATCGAGGAGAACCTCCAGTACCTCGACGAGCTCGGCTCGCCGACGACGTACAACCACTACCCCAACGGCTGGGCGTGGGCCTTCAACACGCCCTTCAAGATGTGGAAGCGCTACAACTTCGAGGGCGGTGTCGCGGACCCGCTGATCATCTCCTGGCCCAAGGGCATTCGCGCCAAGGGCGAGCTGCGGAAGCAGTTCATGCACGCGACGGACGTCGTGCCGACGCTCTACGACCTGCTGGGCGTCGAGCTGCCCCAGGAGGTGAAGGGCTACCAGCAGCTGCCGCTCGAGGGCGTCAGCGTCCGGCCGACGTTCGAGAGCGCGGACGCGCCGACGCCCAAGGAGTCCGCCTTCTTCTCGATGCTCGGCTCACGCGCCGTCTGGCACAGGGGCTGGAAGGCGGTCAGCATCCATCCGACGATCGCCGGCTGGAGCGACTTCGACCAGGATCGCTGGGAGCTCTACCACGTCGACGAGGACCCGACGGAGATGCACGACCTCGCCGCCGAGAACCCGGCGAAGCTGCAGGAGCTGGTCAACCACTGGTTCCATCTCGCGGGCCTCTACAACGGGCTGCCGCTCGACGACCGGACGGTGGTCGAGGTGCTGGCCGACCCGACGCGCCCCCAGATGGCCCCGCCGCGCGACCGCTACGTCTACTACGCCGGGACCGCGGAGGTGCCCGAGTCGGAAGCGGCCAACATGCGGAACCGCAGCTATTCGATCGCGGTCGAGGTCGAGGTCGAGTCGTCCGACGCCGGCGGTGTGCTCTTCTCGCACGGCTCTGCGTTCGGCGGGCACGCCCTCTACGTCAAGGACCGGAAGCTCAAGTACACCTACAACTTCGTGGGGAGCAAGGTGCAGACGATCGAGTCGAGCGACGAGATCCCGACCGGAAAGGTGATTCTCGGCGCATCGTTCGTCCGGGAGGGCGACTCGATGCCGTCCACCGGCACGCTCTCGCTCTTCATCGACGACAGGAAGGTCGGCGAGGGGACGATCGTCACGCAACCGGGCAACTTCTCGCTCGTCGGGGAGGGGCTCAACGTCGGGCAGGATCCCGCGTCCCCGGTGACCGACGACTACCCGGGCGAGCGTCCCTTCCTGTTCGCCGGCGGGACGATCATCGAAGCGGTCGTCGATGTCTCCGGCGAGGAGTACGTCGACCTGGAGAAGGAAGCGCTCGCGCTGATGAAGCGCGAGTGAGGCGCGCGGAGCGCGTGGGCCGCGGCCCACGCGCTCCTCAGCGCCGCAGCCCCGTCAGCTCGTGCTCTCGGCGGCGTCGTGCGCAGCGCGGGCGATCGCGCCCACGGCGACGAGATCCGCCGGGTGGACCCACGCGTCGGCGAGGACGGCGCCCCCGGCCGCGATCAGCTTGTCGCGGAGCGGGATCGCCCAGAGGTGCTCGAGCAGCACCACCGCCGCGCTCATGCCCTCGGGAACGGCGTCGGCGAGGTACCAGACCTCGTTCTCGTCGATCACGTGGCCGTCGGCTCCGGCAGCGGCTCCGAGCTCGAGCCCGGCCGCGACCGTCTCCTCCTCCCCCATCCCGGCGCCGATCAGCGCGCCGACGAGCGCGCCGAACTCCTCGGCCTCGTCGGTGGACAGGTCGGAGGCCTGGATGGTCTCGACCTGGCCGTTCTCCTTGCGGACGAAGATCAGGTCGATCAGCCGGGCCGTCCCCTGCTCCTTGAGGCGCTCCAGCTCCGGCATGACCTCCCCGTTGAACTGCGTCCGGTCGAACGCGAGCACGAGCAGCTGGACGGGCCCGAACGGCAGGCTGGTGGTCTCTTCGCTGCTCATGACATCCCCTGGAGGATCTTCTGCTTCTGGACCTCGAACTCCACGTCCGTGAGGATCCCCTGTTCCTTGAGCTTCGCGAGCTTCTCGAGCTGCTCCATCGGGTCCTGCTGCGGGGCCGCGGGAGCCGGGGCGGCCTGCTGCTGCGCCATCGAGGCCTGCTGCGCCTCCAGGTCGTCCATCCGCGCGTCGCGCTCGTAGTCGGCGTCCCGACCCTCCTGGACCCGCTTGCCTGCGTGGTAGGCGGCGCCGCCGACCACCGCTGCGCGGAGGAGTGGGCGTCGTCGGACAAAGGGCATGGTCTACCTCGCTTTCTGCGCCGTGATTCGGTCGCCGCCAGGGTCGCCGCGCGACGGCGGAGGTGCATCGCCCGGTTGGGGTGAAGCGCGGCCCGCCCGCGGCCGCTTAGCTGCGGCCACCGCAACCGGAAGGGGGCATCGGGCCATGAGGACGACGCAGGACTACGACGTCGGCGGGCGGCAGTACTCGGGGCCTCCCGGCGCGGTCGCGGGTGACGAGCCCACGGGCGCCGGCTGGGTGTTGTTCGCGGCGGTGCTGCTGGGACTCGCGGGCCTTTGGAACCTCTTCGCGGGGATCGCCGCGATCGCCAACGCCCACGTCTACACGGCGAACGCGCACTACGTCTTCAGCGATCTGAAGACGTGGGGCTGGATCATCCTGGTCCTCGGCATCCTGCAGGCGTGCGCGGCGCTCGCGCTGACCGGCGGGAGCGAGCTCGCACGCTGGTTCGGGATCGCCTGCGCCGCCGTCAACTCGATCGGCCAGCTGATGTTCATCCCGGCCTTCCCGTTCTGGGGAATCTCGATGTTCGCGATCGACCTCCTGATCATCTACGCGCTCGCCGTCTACGGCGGCGCGAGGCTGCGGACGGCCTAGCGCCCGCCGGTCTGGCCGGCCGCGACGCCGGCGTCCTCGAGCGCGGCGCCGACGTCGTAGCCGAGCGCGAGGCCGAGCTTCGGGGCGGCGCAGACCACCCGCGCGACCCCGAGCACCGGCATCGCCGCGAGCAGGCAGCCGACGAGCTCCTCGTCGCTCGCCCCCGCGGCGCGGGCGGCGTCCACCGCCCACAGGTACGAGGGCTCGGCCGCGTCCATCGCGATCAGCGCCGCCACGCAGACGAGCGCGTGCGTCTTCGCGTCGAGCGACGAGAAGTCCGGGTGCCCCGCCCGGGCGTCCGCGAGCACGCGGTGGAGCAGGGCGTCGTCGCCGATCGCCAGCTTGCGCAGGATCTGCCCGGGCTCGTCCACGGGACGCCCAGCAAAGCACAGTCGCGGCCGCGCACCATCATCCGCGCGGGGTGAAAACGCCTAGCGGTCGTTCGTGACGACGACGCGGAGGTGCTCGCCGAGGCCGAGGCGCTGCGCCTCGGCCACCGCTTCGCTGCGGCTCGAGACGCCCAGCTTCCGGTAGACGGAGATCGCCTGGGTCTTGATCGTGTTGCGCGAGACGAAGAGCTGCTCCGCGATCTCGCGGAAGGAGAGGTGCGTCGCGAGCAGCGGTAGCAGCCGGAGCTCGGCGCGGGTCAGTCCCGCGAGGTGCACGCCCTCCTGCTCCGGAGCCTCGTCGAGCTCACGCTGAAGCTCCTCGGCCTTCGCGCCCAGGGCGTCAAGGCCCGGAACGCGGGCCAGGAGGTCGAGCGCGCCGTCGAGCAGCTCCTGCCCCGCCTCGGCGTCGCGAACGGTGACGAAGCCGCGGGCGAGCTCGAGCCTCACCTGCACCCCGAGCCAGGGGACCGCGCCCAGGAACGGCGACAGCTCGCGGCCGGCGTTCAGTGCCGAGCGCGCCTCGTTCCAGCGGCCGTGCCTGAGCATCGAGCGGGCGGTCGTGGCGCAGTCGACGGAGCGGGCGAGCTGGGCGTCCACGGCCGCGGTCTCGACGAGCTCGTGCAGCTCGTCAAGGAGAGAGTCCTCGGCCTCGTGATCGTCGCGCTCCCCGGCGATCAGGGCGCGCTCGCCCAGCGCGACGACGTGCGTCTCGGTCGCGCCGACCTCGCCGGCGGCCGTCACGGCCTCGGCCAGCAGCGCGTCCGCACGGTCCGGGTCGCCGAGGAGAAACACCGCCGCTCCCTGCGCGACGAGCGCCGCCGGCCGCCAGTTGCTCCCCTCGGCCAGCCCGCGACCGGCCATCTCCGCGTCGGCAAGCATCTGCGCCGCGCCGTCGCGGCACAGCCAGGCGCGGGCCGTCGAGACCCAGGGCGCGATCGTCTGCGTGCCGTCCGGGAGGGTCCCGCGGAAGCGACCGCGGGTCGCCGCCCCCAGCCACCGCTCGGCGTCGTCCGAGCGTCCGCGCAGGGCGTGGATCCGGCAGCCCTGCACCGCGATCGCCGGGTAGCGCTCGAGCAGCCCCGCGCGTTCGAAGCGCGCGAGCCAGCCCTCGAGCGTCGTCAGACGGCCCGAGTAGTAGAGCGGCAAGGCGAGCGTCGTCAGCAGGCGGGCCGCGCGGTCGAGGTCGCCGGCGGCGGACGCGTGCTCGAGGGCGGACTCGTAGTCGCCGTGGTCCTCGAACCAGTCGGCGGCGCGGCCGTGCAGGACGGGGACCAGCTCGGGCTCGTGCTCGACCAGCTCGCGCTGCAGCAGGTCGCGGAACAGGTGGTGGTAGCGGTACCACTCGCGCCGGGTGTCGAGGGGCAGGAGGAAGAGGTTCGCCCGCTCGATCTTCTTGAGCTCGTGCGCGGAGCCCTCGTCGTCCAGCATCGCGTCGCAGAGCGGCCCCGACATCCGCTCGAGCACGGAGGTCCGCCGCAGAAATCGCAACGGCCCCGGCCGCAGGCGGGCGAGGTACTCCGCATGGAAGTAGTCGGCGAGGTAGCGGTCGTCGCCGGACAGCGGCGCCGGCTCGAGGCCTTCCGCGCTCCCGTCCCGGATCGAGAGCGCCGCGAGGTAGAGCGCGGCGGGCCAGCCCTCGCACTGCTCGACCAGCTCGGCGGTCTGCTCCTCGCCCAGGCGCACGCCGGACTGGCGCAGCAGCATCTCCGCCTCGCGCTTGGTCATCGCGAGGTCCGAGACGCCGAGCTCGAGCAGCCGGCCGCCAGCGCGCAGGCCCGCCAGCGGAAGCCGCGGCGGCGTCCTGCCCGCGATCACGAGCATCGAGCCCTCCGCCTCGTCCTCGACGAGCGCCGCGACCGCCTCCAGCGACGCGCGCGTCCGGAGCAAATTGAAGTCGTCGAGCACGAGCACGATCGGCCCCCGGTGCGCGAGCTCCTGCGCCAGGCGCGGCAGCGCGCGTGTCCAGATCGAGGAGCCGGGCTTCTCGAGCGCATTGACCAGCCGCTCCTCGACGGGCTCGTCGACCTCGAGGGCGGCGGCGATGTGCCGCAGCAGGACGATCGGGTCGTTGTCCCGCTCGTCGAGCGCGACCCACGCGAAGCGGCGGCTGTCGCGCTCCGCCCACTGGGCGAGCAGCGTCGTCTTCCCATACCCGGCCGGCGCGACGACGGTCGCGACCGCCTCGGCCGTCGTGACTCGGAGCCGGTTGACGAGCGCGGTGCGAGAGACGGAGCCGGGCCGCAGCGAGGGCACGCGGATCTTCGACTCGAGGAAGTCGAAGGCCGGCCGGACCGGGGCGAGCTCGAGCGGCTTCGCGGTGGATCTGGGAGCGCTCATTGCACCCCTGCCGGCGGCGCGGCAGAGCGGATGTCACGGGGAGACATCGCCCGAGAAGTATCCGTCGCGGGCGCCGCGCCGCCAAGTGCGCGTTCACGACTCCTCCCTCGTCGCTTTCCGGGCGATCGCCTTGGTGCGTGCACCACACCATGGTGGCCCGACGCACGACGAGACTGCGTTGTCTAGTGGTCGGAGGGTCCGTATCCTGTGTGCATGTCCGCACCTTCCGCTGCGGTGGAACCGGGTCCCGGTCGCGCGGAGTGACCGGCAACGGCTCGATCCGGGTCGTCGTCGGCGAGGACAACTTCCTCATGCGCGAGGCGATCGGCTCGCTGCTGGAGACCACGGACGGCGTGGAGCTGGTCGCGACCTGCGGCGACGTCGACAGCCTCCGCGCGGCGATCGAGGCCGAGCAGCCCGACGTCGTCCTGACCGACATCCGCATGCCCCCGGGGAACCGCGACGAGGGGATCAGAGTCGCGCGCGAGCTGCGCAGGTCGCGCCCCGGCGTGGGCGTCGTCGTCCTCACCCAGCACGCCGAACCCGGCTACGCCGCGGTGCTGTTCGACGGCGGCTCGGAAGGCCGCGCCTACCTGCTGAAGGAGAGCCTGAAGGACCGCGCCGAGCTCGTCCGCGCGCTGCGCACCGTCGCGGAGGGCGGCTCGGTGGTCGACCCCCGCGTCGTCGAGCGGCTGCTCGACTCGCAGCGGCACCGCGAGGACGCCGGCCTCGCCAAGCTCACACCCCGCGAGCTGGAGATCCTCGCGCTGATCGCCGAGGGCCGGAGCAACGCCCGCATCGCGGAGGCACTCGTCGTGACGAAGCGCGCGGTCGAGCGCCACATCAACAGCATCTTCCTGAAGCTCGGGCTGCGCGACGACGGCGACGTCAGCCGCCGCGTGAAGGCCGCGCTGCTCTACCTCGCCGGCGACGGCGCCGACGGCCGCTGAGGCGCGTCACCCCCTCGGGGTGATGTAGGCCGCCGCCGAGCGGGCGACCCTGACGCCGTGACCGAGACCAACGTCGCCAGCGTCCCGGCGGACCGGCACGAGCGGCTCGCGTGGCGCTCGTGGGTGCCGTGGACGCTCGTCGTCATCGCCGCGGTCATCGGCCTCGTCGCCGGGCTCAACGTCTGGGTCAAGCGCCAGGCCCTGAGCACGGACAACTGGACGAACGCGAGCGGCCGGCTGCTGCAGGACGAGCGGATCCGCTCGGCGCTCTCCGTCTACCTCGTGAACCAGCTCTTCACGAACGTCGACGTGACGCAGCGCCTCGAGCAGCGGCTCCCGCCGAACCTGCGACCGCTCGCGCCGCCGATCGCGGTCGGCCTGCAGCAGGCCGCCACGCGCGCCGTCGACGACCTGCTCGCGCGGCCGCGCGTCCAGCAGCTCTGGCGCGACGCGAACCGGCGCGCACACGAGCTGTTCATGGCCGTCCTGAACGGCAAGAAGGGGATCCTCCAGTCGACCGACGGAAACGTCGTGCTCAACCTGCAGCCGATCCTGAAGCAGCTCGCGCAGGAAACCGGCTTAGGCTCGCGGCTGGAGGGCCGCCTGCCGCCAGATGCCGGGAAGATCACGATCATGAAGGGCAACCAGCTCGAGACCGCTCGCAAGGGCGTGAAGGTGATCCGCGTGCTCAGCTACGTGCTCTTCTTCCTGGTGATCGCGCTCTACGCGGCCGCGGTGTACCTCGGGCGCAACCACCGGAAGATGCTGATGGGCGTCGGGATCAGCGTGCTCGTCGTCGGGCTCCTCGTCCTGGTCGTGCGCCGCTTCGCCGGCAACTACCTGGTCGACGCGCTCACGACGAACGACGACGCCAAGCACGCCGTCACGGCGACATGGGCGATCGAGACGGAGCTGCTGCGGAACGTCGGCGTCAACGCCCTCGTCTACGGCATCGTGATCGTCTTCGCCGCCTGGATCGCCGGCCCCTCGCGCCCGGCCACGTGGGTCCGCCGCGTCTCCGCGCCCACGATGCGCGACCATCCGGTCGTCCTCTACGGGATCGTCACGTTCGTGCTGTTCCTCGTCCTGCTGGCGGGGCCGACGGACGCGCAGCGGATCCTGCCGCTGCTGATCCTCTTCGCGTTCGCGTATGCGGGAACCGAGTGGCTGCGGCGCCACACGATCCACGAGTTCCCGGCGACCGAGCAGGTCGCGGTCCCACCCTCGGTGGGGGCGTGATGATCCTGCGCCGGGCCTCCCTCGTCGCGGTGCTGCTCGCGCTTGCCGTCGCCGTGGCCGGCTGCGGCGGCTCGAGCGACACGGCGTCGAAGACGCAGGACTGGGCCGACGGCATGTGCAGCGCGCTCGACGACTGGCAGAACAGCGTCAAGGCCGCCGGCGAGAAGATCTCGCAGGGCAACCTCTCGAAGTCGTCGCTGCAGGACGCGGCCAACGCGGTCGGGGACGCGAACAAGCAGCTTCGCAGCGACCTGAACTCGCTTGGCAAGCCGCCGACGGACACCGTCGACAAGGCGAAGTCGTCCCTGACGCAGCTCGCGAACGAGCTGAGCGCGAACCTCGACAAGATCCGCGAGGCCGTCGGGAACATCTCCGGCAACAACGCCTCGTCTGCCATCACCGCGGTCGCCAGCGCGGTCCAGTCGATGGGCCAGGACTTCCAGAACACGGCGACCCAGCTCCAGGCACTGGAGAATGACGACACGTGGTCGAAGGCGTTCAAGAGCTCGGAGTCGTGCAAGAAGCTGAGCGGCTGAGCGTCACCTGGCTCGGACATAGCACGGTCCTCGTCGAAGC
>DASSQK010000022.1:0-3412 GCA_035702555.1 Gaiellaceae bacterium
GATCGAGAGCAGCGTCGAGAGGTGCACCGTCTCGCGGCCGCGTGCGAAGCCGGCGCCGGCCATCGCACCGACGAGCGCCTGGTTCATCGAGGTGAAGAAGCCGAACGCGACCGCAGCCAGCACCACTCCCGCCTGCACGAGCTGCGCGGCCGTCGCCATCGCGCGATCGACCTCGACGATCTCGAACGCGACCCGCCGCAGCAGCGGCTTCCCCCAGGTGATGACGCCGAGCGCGATTCCCGCGCCGCCGATCGCTCCCGCCGCGAGCGGGCCGAACGTGCCGGTGCCGACGAGGGCGCCGCTCGCATTCGAGACGTCGTTCGCGCCCATCGCGAAGGCGGCGCACGCCCCCACCGCCACGAGCACGGCCCCGATCCGGCCCCCCAACGGGAGCCGGTCGAGGACGAGCGTCAGGGCAAGGCCGAGCACGATCGCGGCGACGGGCGCCGCCGCCCAGACCCCGATCAGGTGCTCGATCGACCGCCACCGCACGCCGGCCCGCGTCGCGAGCGCAACACCCACGACGGAGAAGACCAGGATCTGGATCGTCGAGGTCGGCATGCGGAACCGGTTGAAGAAGGTCGTGACCGCGAACGCGACGCCGATCACGACGACCTGCTGGCTCACGGAGAGGCGCGCGTCCGTCAGTCCGGAGCCCACCCGCTTCTCGACCTCGTGGCTCGCGAACGTTGCGCCGAGGAGCGCGAGCGGGGCCATGAGGAGGAGGGCTTGCCACGCACCGATCGCCCGCAGCGCGTGCGGCATCCCCATCACCGCGCCGGTGTAGTGGGCGCCGATGCTCCACGCGAAGCCGACCGCGAGCACGATGAGGAGCGCCGTCACCGCGCGCGAGGCTACCTGGCCTAGCGGAGCGGCCCCGCACGCTGTACGGTCAGCCCTCATGGAGGGTCGCGAGGAGAGCGACCCGGGCTACGACGACTGGTTCGACGAGCCCGAGACGCTGACAGAGACGCAGAGTGGCGCCAACCGCGGCGTCTACGAAGACGTCGAGGAAGTCTGGATGCTGCCGGAGGACGAGGCGGTACGCGACCGCCCGCACCGCGGCGAGATCGCCATCGGGAACTGGACGCTGACGACGACGCAGGCGGCGATCATCGCGGTGTCCGTCATCGCCGTCGTCCTCGCCATCCTGGCCGCTGCCGGCGCCTTCAGCAGCAACAGGGCCGCCGTCCCGCCCGTCACGACGCCGCGCCCGCCGGCCACCACCGTGACGGTCACGACCCCCACGACGAACGCCACGCCTCCGGCGCAGGCTCCGCAGCAGACCCTCAATCCGGGAGACACCGGCCCGCAGGTGAAGGTTCTCCAACAGGCGCTCACGGCGCTCGGGTTCTCACCCGGCAAGGCGGACGGCGACTACGGGCCGACGACGCAGTTCGAGGTCGAGAAGTTCCAGCTGTCGAAGGGGCTCACCGCGGACGGGGTGGTCGGGCAGCAGACGCTCGCCGCCCTCCAGCAAGCCCTCTCGCCCTAGGCCCGTCCGTTCAGCTCCTGCGGGAGTATCAGCTCGAAGCGCGCACCGCGCCCGCCCGGGTCGTAGACGAGATCGCCGCCGTGCGCCTGCGCGTACGCCCGGGCGATCGCGAGGCCGAGCCCGTGGCCGGTCTCGCCGCTGCCGCGTGCGAAGCGGTCGAAGACCCTGCCTTCGAGCTCCTTCGGGACACCGGGGCCGGCGTCCTCGACCGAAACGCGAAGATGCCGGTCGCGCTGTTTCGCGGCAATCCGGATCGGCGGCGCGCCGTAGCGGGCCGCATTCGCGACGAGGTTGGAGACGACCCGCTCGAGCACACGCGGATCGACCACCGCGGCCAGGTCGTCCGGGATGTCGAGCTCGACGGCGTCGGCAGTGGGCAGCGCGCCCCGGACGACGTCCGCCAGCGCGGACTTCAGCACGACCGCCCTCGGCTCGACGCTGATCGCCCGGGCATCGAGGTGCGATAGGTCGAGCAGGTCCTCGAGCAGCCGGCGCAGGCGCTCGCCCTGCTCGACGCCGACCCGTAGCAGCTCCTCCCGCAACTCCTCGTTCAGCTCCTTGCCGCGATCGGCGAGCGTCTTCAGGATCCCGTACACGGACGTGGCCGGGGTCCGCAGCTCGTGGGAGGCAATGGCGACGAAGTTCAGCTTCAGCTGGTCGAGCTGCACGATCTCCTCGTGCACGCGGGCCCGCTCGATCGCGAGCGCCACCCGCTCGGCGACGAGCTGAAGCAGATCGACCTCCGCCCGCGTGAACCTGCGCGGTGTCAGGGTCCCGACGTGGAGGACGCCCAGTCCGCAACCTCGGACGAGCAGCGGAACGCCGAGCATCGACTTGATCCCCTTGTCGCGGAGGATCGGGTTGAAGACCTGATACGCGTCGACGTCGATCACCATCGGCCGCCCCTCGGCCGCGACGCGGCCCGCAAAACCGGCGCCGAGCGGGATCCGGACGCCCTGCTCGACCTCCTCCTCGATCCCGAGCGCCGCGCGCGCGACGAGCTCGTTCGTGTGCTCGTCGAGCAGCAGCACCGCACACGTATCGGTTTGCAGGATGTCTCGAATCCGCGGCAGCAGAACCTGGAGCAGCTCGTTCACCTCGAGGTGCGCGAGGGCCGCGTCGGTGACCGCCTGGACGTGCTCGATCCTTTCGCGCGCGGCGCGTTCCGCCTCGAACAGCCGCGCGTGCTCGATCGCGAGCGCAGCCCGGTCGGCCACGAGCTGCAGCAGCTCGACCTCGTCCTCCTCGAAGGAGCGCGGCACGAGGGAGCCGACATGGAGCACCCCCTGCACCTCCCCCTCCACGATGAGGGGAACTCCGAGCATCGTCTTGACTCCCTTCTCCCGCAGGATCGGGTTGAGGACGTGCGCGTGATCGACGTCGTCGAGGAGCACCGGACGCTTCTCGGCGGCGATGCGGCCGGCGAAGCCTGCGCCGACCGGGATGCGCACACCCTGCTCGACCTCCTCCTCGATGCCGAGCGCGGCGCGCGCGACGAGCTCGTTCGTGTCCTCGTCGAGCAGGAGGATCGCGCATGTGTCGACCTCGAGGATCTCCCGCGTACGCTCGAGCAGAGCCCCTAGGAGCTCGTCGAGGCGCAGGTGTGCGAGAGCCGCATCCGTGACCGACTGCAGCCGCCTGACCCGCTCCGCCGAGGAACCCTCCGGCCACACAAGCGGGGGTCCTTCCGCAAAACGCCGAAATCCATGCGTGGGTGGTGACGGGAGGCCGGCAGGCGCTGCGTAGATTCCGGCCGGTGAGACCGCGGATCCCAGGCCTCCTTCGGCGCAACGCGAACTTCCGCCGCTACTTCTTCGGCCAGTCGGTGTCGCTCCTGGGCGACCAGATCGCGACCATCGCGCTGCCGCTGACGGCGGTGCTCGCCCTCCACGCGAGCGCGGGCCAGATGGGCGCCCT
>DASSQK010000023.1:0-9356 GCA_035702555.1 Gaiellaceae bacterium
GATCGCCGACCAGAGGAGCCCGCGCACGTCGGTCGGGGTCGAGGCGAAGACGACCTTGAGCCCCGGGACGTGCACGAACCAGGCCTCGACCTGCTGCGCGTGCTGGGCCCCCGGCGACCAGCCGGCGCCCCCCTGGGTGCGAATCGTCAGCGGCACCTTCAGCTGCCCGCCCGACATGTAGCGGTGCTTGGCCGCCTGGTTGACGATCTGCTCCATCGAGACGGTCAGAAAGTCCTCGTACATGACCTCCACGACCGGCCGCATGCCCTGCATCGCCGCGCCGATGCCCGAGCCCACGAGCGCGATCTCCGAGATCGGGGTGTTGCGGACGCGCTCGGGGCCGAACTCGTCGAGCATCCCCTGCGTGACGCCCATCGAGCCGCCCATCTCGGCGATGTCCTCGCCCATGATGAAGACGTCGCCGTCCTGGCGCATCGCGTCCACGAGCGCGTCGCGAACCGCCTCGCGGTAGCTCAGCTCAGGCATCTGAGGCGCCGCTTGTCGGCGCCGCTCTCAGGACGTGTGGGCTTAGCCCGTGCGTCCGTCTGCGCCGCCAGCCGGGAACGAATGCGTCGACGCTACGCATACACGTTCTTCAGTGCGTCCTCGGGCTTGGGGTCGGTTCCGGCCTTGGCGAACTCGACCGAGGCCTCCACGAGCTCCCGCACCTCGCGGTCGGCGTCCTCGAACTCCTCGTCCGAGACGCCGAGCTTCTCGCGCAGCAGCGTGATCGGGTCGCGCGTCTCCTGCAGCTCGCGCAGGTGCTCCTTGTCGCGGTAGACCTGCGGGTCGCCGACGTAGTGGCCGACGAGGCGCTCGGTCTCGACGTGCAGGAAGACGGGCCCCTTGCCGTCGCGCGCGTGCTTCAGCGCCCGCGAGGCGACGCGGTGAACCTCCTCGACGTCCTGGCCGTCGGCCTTCATCACTTTCATCCCGAAGGCGTCGGCGCGCTTGCTCAGGTCGCGGATCGGCGAGTGCTGGCTCTCGGGCGTCGACTCGGCCCAGTGGTTGTCCTCGAGCACGAAGACCGCCGGCACCTGCCAGAGCTGCGCGAGGTTGAGCGACTCGTGGAAGGTGCCGATGTTCGTCGCCCCGTCACCGAAGAACGCCACCGCGACGCGCGGCTCGCCCCGCAGCTTGAACGCCAGCGCCGCGCCGGTGATCGCCGGGAGGCCGCCGCCGACGACCGCGTTCGCGCCGAGGTTGCCGCGCTCGACGTCGTAGAGGTGCATCGAGCCGCCGTAGCCGTGGGAGCAGCCCTCCATCTTTCCGTAGAGCTCCGCCATGACGGCGTTCGGGTGGGTGCCGCGCGCGAGCGTGTGCCCGTGCGCGCGGTGCGTGGAGGCGAAGACGTCACCGTCCTCCATCGCCTGACAGACGCCGACCGCGACGCCCTCCTGGCCGATCGCGACGTGCAGGAACCCGGGCAGCTCGCCGGCGCGGAAGCGCTCCTCGACCTTCTCCTCGAACCGCCTGATCAGGAGCATCTCGCGCAGAAAGTCGCGCAGCCGCTCCTCCGACAGACCCCGTTTTGCCTCGACCTTCGCCATCGGCCTGAGTCTATGCTCAGCCCCATGGCCGTCGTCGACCAGTGGCGGGCGCTGGAGGCGTCCCTGCCCGAGGGGTGGGAGACGGCCCGGCTGCGGCTGATCGTGAACGACCGCTCGCGCGTGGAGCGCGCCGCCGCGCTGCTCGGCCCGGCGAACCCCGGCCGGTACGGAAGCTTCGTCGCCTTCGACGTGCACCGGCGCGGCGGAGGCCCGTCGCCGAACCTCGTGCGGCGGCTGCTGGCGCGACTGGACGGCGAGAAGATCGTCGGAACCCTGGACGTCGTGGGCGTCGAGGAGGCCGCGGCCGCGGCGGCGGCCGCCGAGACGAGCCTCGCGCGGCAGTGGCAGTCGTTCGTCGACGAGCTGCCCGGGGACTGGAGCGACCTCTACGCCGAGGTCGAGCTCCGTTCCAGCGACTACCTCGACCGCGGCGCGCTGCTGCTCGCGCCCGTGAACCCGCTGCGGGTCGGCGAGCGCACGGCCTTCCGCTTCCGCGTCGCCCGCCGCTTCGGGTACGGCGCCTCGCCCGAGATGACGCGGCGCTGCTTCGAGCGGCTCGACGCCGAGGACATCCGCGGCTCGGTTCGCATTCTCTGGGCGCTCTCCGACACGAAGCCGGTCTACACCCAGGGCCCCGTCTGGTACGTCGGCGGCCGTACCGTCTGAGGAGGAGCGCTTGGCCGATCCCGTCTCCTGGTTCGTGGTCGAGCGCGGCTGGGCGGTCGTCGGCAGCGACGGCGCCAAGCTCGGCACGGTCGACGAGGTGCTCGGCGACTCCTCGCTCGACATCTTCGACGGCCTCGCGGTGGCGAGCGGAGTCCTCGGGAAGCCGCGCTACGTGCCCGCGGAGCTCGTGGCGGAGATCGTCGAGGGCAGCGTCCGGCTGTCGATCGCCGGCGACGAGTTCGGGCGCCTCGACGAGTACGAGGCGCCGGGCACCCGGCGGGCCTAGCCCATCGCGCCGCTGAGCTCGCGGGCGACGCTGCGCGCGTCGCGCGGGTTGCTCGTGATCACGAGGCACGTGTCGTCCCCGGCCAGCGTCCCGACGATCTTCGGGTGCTCGAGCCGATCGAGGGCGCGAGCGATCGCCGGCGCCGAGCCCAGCTCCGACTGCACCACGACGACGTTCTGCGCCGCCGTCGCGCGGATCCCGAACTGGCGCAGGACGCCGTTCAGCGACTCGCGCGGGTCGCCGCGGTCCCTCCCCGGCAGGACGTAGCGCGGCCGCCCCAGCGCGTCCCTCGTCTTCTCGAGCCGCAGCTCGCGGATGTCGCGCGAGACAGTGGCCTGCGTTACGGGCGAGCCGGCCTTCGCGAGCGCCTCCGCCAGCTCGAGCTGGCTGCCGATGCGACGTCGCGAGACGACACTCGCGATCAACCGCTGTCGCTCGGACTTCGTCAAGGGCGTTACAGTAGCCCTCAGGTTTGGCCGAGTCACCGTCAGGCAACCACCCCGGCATGCTGCGGAAGCTGCTCTGGACCGGGCTCTACGCGGGGCTCGCGGCGGGCGCCACGATGGCCGCCCGGCGCGCGGCGTCGGGTATCTGGCGTGTCGCCACGGGCGAGTCCCCGCCGGTGAAGAAGTGAGCAGGGGCGACCAGCTCGTCGAGCGCGGCGCCACGCGCCTGCAGGAGCTCGCCGACCGCGCCGCGGCGCGCGGCGACGGCATCGGCGAGTGGCTCTCGGAGGAGCTGCGCAACGACGCGGCCTTCCTGCGCAAGCTCAAGCCGAGCCTCGTCAAGGCCCGCGCGCAGGCGAACTCGCAGGGAAGCACGGAGCCCGAGCCCCCGCCGCCGCCACCGCCGCCGGCCGCCGAGGCACCGCCCGCCGAGGCGCCGCCCGTTGAGGCACCGGCCGCCGAGACACAGCCGATGGCCGCGCGCCCGAAGCCGAAGGCGAAGGCCAAGCCGAAGCCCAAGGCGAAGGCGAAGCCGGAGGGCAAGCGCGGAGGCCCGCCGCCGGTCGTGATCGTCGGCGCGGCCCTCGTCGCCGGGATCCTGCTCGCCAAGTTCGTCGACTGGAGAGGCCATGCCCACCCCAAGGATTGAGCACGACGAGCCCGGCCTGGGCGAGAGCGCGAAGGGCGTCGCCGAGCACGCCAGCACGCTCGTCCGGCTGGAGATGGAGCTCGCCGCGCTCGAGCTCAAGCGCAAGGTCTCGGCGCTCGGAATCGGCATCGGACTCGCGCTCGGAGCGGCGGTCCTGCTCGTGTTCGGCCTCGGCTTCGGCCTGGCCACCATCGCCGCCGGGATCGCCACCGCGCTGCCGTGGTGGGCGGCCCTGCTGATCGTGACCGCCGGGATCCTCGTGGTGGTCGGGATCCTCGGCGCGCTGGCCATGCGCTCGATCCAGAAGGGCAGCCCGCCGGTCCCCGAGCAGGCGATCGCCGAGGCGAAGCTGACGACGGAGGCACTGAAGGGCAATGGCCGGAACTAACGGACGCACGCCGGAGCAGGTCCGGCTCGACATCGAGGCCGAGCGCGAGCGCCTGGCCGGCGCGGTCGACGACCTGCGCGCCGGGATGGACGTCAACGCGAAGCTGAAGGACAAGCTGCCGATCGCGGCCGTGGCGGCGCTCGGCGTGGGCTTCGTCGTCTCCGGCGGGATCGGCGCGACGATGCGCCTGCTCATGCGGCGCAGCCGCGAAGGCCGCGAGAAGGCGCGCTTCGGCACCTTCTCGCTGATCGACCGCGACTAGGCCGCTACGGCGTCGGCGGCGTCGGCTTCACCAGGACGGTGCGCTTCAGCTTCTTGTGGGCGTCCGACCGGTAGATGTACTTCCCGATCTTCAGCTTCACCGTCCAGGACGCCGTGCCGCGGAACTTGACGCCGGTCTTCTTGTTCACGCCCGGGCCGACGAGATGGAAGTTGTCCGCCTTCGTCGCGTCCTTGACGGTGAGCCTGTAGGTGCCGGCGTTCAGGGTCTTCGCAGTCGTTCCCGAAGCCGTCTTCAGCGAGATCGTCAGCTTCGGGCCGACCTTGCCGTTCAGCTTCTTCGGGGCCGGCGGCGGCGGGCCGACCTGGATCGAGCCCTTCATGATCGTCGGATGGGCGTCGCACTTGTACTTGTAGAGCCCGTTCACGAGGGTCACGTTCCACGTCTCGGTGGTGTTCGAGAAGGCCGACGCCTTGTCGACGCCGGGGCCCGTCAGGTGGAAGTTGTGCTCCTGCGACGGCGAGAGGTTCTTGACGGTGAGCGTGTAGTCGCCGGGATCGAGCTGCCGGATGACGTGGTTGGTCGCGTCGGTGACCTTGATGCTGAACCCGGGACCGACGGTCACGGTCAGCGCGGTGGCCTTCGCGGCGGAGTGCGCGGCGCTCGGCAGGAGCACGGCGGCCAGCGCGAGTGGAAGCAGCAGCATGAGACGAAACGACGGCACGGTTAGACCCTCCTCGATTTGAACGGCGACACGCTAGCCCATACGCGCCGAAGCGTCGATCCGGTTTGCCGCCGGCGTCGAGAGGCTTAGACTCGTCCCGTGCTCCACCGAAACCAGAAGGTCGAGCTGATCAAGCACACGCCGCTGTTCGCGAACTGCTCCAAGCGCGAGCTCGAGGAGATCGCGCACCTGGCGGACGAGATCGACCTGCGGGAGGGCAAGGAGATGACGCGGCAGGGCTCGCCCGGACGGGAGTTCTTCGTGCTGCTCGAGGGCGAGGCGGAGGTCGAGAAGGACGGCCGCGTGATCAACCAGCTCTCCGGAGGCGACTTCTTCGGCGAGATCGCGCTCGTGGACGACTCGCCGCGCACCGCGACCGTGACGGCGACGACGCCCGTGCGGGCGCTCGTGATCACGGACCGCTCGTTCCGCCGCCTGCTCAAGGATCAGCCGGAGATCCAGAGCAAGGTGCTCGCGGCGCTCGCGGCGCGCCTTGCGCCCGACGTGCTCTAGGCGCGGAGCTCGGCGCCGAAGCGTTCGGCGAGGGCCGAGACGATGCGTTCCCGCAGCCCGGCCGCGTCCTCGTCGGTGAGCGTCCGCTCGGACGACTGGAAGCTGACGGCGAAGGCGACCGACTTCCGCCCCTCGCCCACCTGCTCACCGCGGTAGACATCGAACGGCCGCATCTCGCGCAGCTCCTCGCCGGCGGCCTCGCGCGCGGCCGCGACGAGGTCGGCAGCCGGCACGCCCTCGGCGACCGTGAACGCCAGGTCCTGCCGCACGGCCGGGAACGAGACGACGTCCTCGTAGCGAACCTCCTCGCGCTGAACCTCGAGCAGCTTCGCCAGGTCGAGCTCGAACACCCCCCAGACGCCTGCGAGGACGCCCGGGTGGAGCTCGCCGACGACGCCGGCGGCCGTCCGCGCCGCCTTCCCCGGGTGCAGGAGGTCGTCCTCGGCGCGCTCGAAGGACGGCTCAGCCTTCAGCGCCGCATAGAGGGTGTCGACGATGCCCTTCGCCCGGCTCCAGCCGCCGCCGACGATCGCGGCGACGTGCGTCTGCTCGTCCGGGAGCTCGCCGTCCGGAAGGAAGACGCGCGCGACCTCGAACAGCGCGACGCGCTCGGCGCCGAGCTCGACGTTGCGGGCCGCGGCCTCGACGAGGCTGGGCAGCAGGCGCGTCCGCAGCACGGCGAACTCGGCCGAGATCGGCTCGGGGAGCCGCCACGCGCGCGGGTCGGCGTCGCCGTGCCGGAGCGAGGGCGTGTAGGTCTCCGTCAGGCCGAGCCCGGCGAGCAGGTTCTCGAGGCGCCGGCGCAGGCGCTGCACCGGCGTGAGCGCGCCGAACATCTCGCGGCGCGCGGGGAGGGTGAATGGCACCGCCTCCAGGCGCTCCCGCGCCACCTCCTCGACCACGTCTATCTCGCGCGTGACGTCGCGCGCGCGCCAGGTCGGCGCGACCACCTCGGTCTCGGCGACGTCGAAGCCGAGCTTGCCGAGCCAGCGCTCCTGCTCGGCGCGCGGCGTCGCGATCCCGATCACCTCGTCGGCGCGCTCGGGCCGGAAGCGGATGGTCGAACGCTCGGGCAGGCCCTCCTGGACGTCGACGTGGCCCGTCCAGGTCGCGCCGGCGGTCTGCACGAGCAGCTCGGTCGCGAGCTGCGCGGCGGGCTCCGCGAGATGGGGGTCGACGCCCTTCTCCCAGCGGTTCGAGCCCTCCGTCCGCAGGCGGAGGCGCTCCGAGGTGCGGAAGATCCCGGTCGGCTCGAAGTTGGCGGCCTCGAGCAGGACGTCCGTCGTCCCGTCGCCGATCTCGGTCTCCTCGCCGCCCATGATTCCCGCGAGCGCGATGGAGCGGTCCGCGTCGGCGATCATCAGGTCGTCGGGCTCGAGCTTCCGCTCCACGCCGTCGAGCGTGCGGATGGTCTCGCCGGCAGCGGCGCGTCGGACGACGATGCGGCCGCCGTGCAGCTTCGCGAGGTCGAACGCGTGGAGCGGGTTGCCGAGCGCGAGCATCACGTAGTTCGTCACGTCGACGACGTTCGAGATCGGGCGCATGCCGGCGTTCGTCAGCCGGGCGCGCAGCCACACCGGGGACCGTCCCACGGCCACGTTTCGGAAGACGCGCCCGATGTAGCGGGGACAGCCGGCGAAGTCGCGGATCTCGACGTCGACCTGTCCCTCCGGGACAGGCCCGGGGGACAGTCCCTGGGCCATGTCGGCAAGAGGCAGGTCGTAGAGGGCCGCCACCTCCCGGGCGATGCCGTAGACCGACAGCAGGTCGGGACGGTTGCCGGTCGACTCGACGAGCAGCACCTCCTCGACGAGCGGCAGGACGTCGGCGAGCAGCGTCCCCGGCTCGGCCTCCGGCAGCACCATGATCCCCGAGTGGTCGCCGCCGAGCTCGACCTCGTCCTCGGCGAGCATCATCCCGTCGGAGAGCTCGCCGCGCACCTTCCGCTGCTCGAGCTCCAGCCCGCCCGGGAGCCGGGCCCCAGGGAGCGCCACCGCCACGGTCGCCCCGGCGCCGAAGTTCCAGGCGCCGCAGACGATCTGGCGCGCATCGCCCTCCCCCACGTCGACGCGGCAGAGCTGCAGCCGGTCGGCGTTCGGGTGCTTGACCGCCTCCAGCACGCGCCCGACGCGGAAGAGGCCGAGGTTGCCGTCCTCGTCGGGGACGCCGCGCCGCTCGATCCCCTCGACCTCCGCGGCGGAGATGGACAGCCGCTCCGCCAGCTCGGGCAGCGGCATCTCGACCGGGACGTAGTCCCGCAGCCACGAGACCGGAACCCTCAAAACTGCGTGAGGACCCGGAGGTCCCCCTCCCAGAGCGCGCGGATGTCCGGGAAGTCGTACTTCAGCTGCGCCACGCGCTCGATCCCACAGCCGAACGCGAAGCCGCTCCACTCCTCGGGGTCGACGCCGACGTTCTCGAACACGCGCGGGTCGACCATCCCCGAGCCGCCCATCTCGAGCCAGCCCGAGTAGCGGCAGGTGCGACAGCCGGCGCCGCCGCAGATCCCGCAGGAGACGTCGGGCTCCATCGACGGCTCCGTGAACGGGAAGTAGTGCGTGCGGAAGCGGACGCGCCGGTCCTGCCCGTAGAGGGCGCGCATCACGTGCAGCAGGGTCCCCTTCAGGTCGGCGAGGGTCAGCCCGCGGTCGACGGCGAGGCCCTCGAACTGGTGGAAGATCGGGTAATGCGTCGCGTCGACCGCGTCGCGGCGGTAGCAGCGGCCGATCGAGACCATGTAGATCGGCGGCTCGCGCTCCTCCAGCGCGTGGATCTGGCTCGGAGAGGTCTCCGTGCGCAGCAGCCGGTGATCGTCGAAGAAGAACGTCGCGCGGTGCGAGCGCGCCGGGTGCCACGGGTCGAAGGCGAGCTTGTCGAAGTTGTACTCGACGGTCTCGACCTCGCGGTCGTCGCGGATCTCGTAACCGAGGCCGAGGAAGGCGTCCTCGATCTGCCGCCGGGCCTGGGTGATCGGGTGGAGGTGCCCGAGCGGCAGCTCGTCGCCCGGGAGCGTGACGTCGACGACGTCCTCGGTGAGCGCGCGGTCGAGCTCGGCGCGCTCGAGCTCGGCGCGGCGGGCCTCGAGCGCCGCCTCCAGCGAGCCCCGCAGGGTGTTGAGCGTCATCCCGGTCTCGCGGTCGCGAACGGCGCGCAGGGCCTGTGCCAGCTCGCCCTTGCGGCCCAGGTAGCGGACCCGCGCCTCGTCGAGCTCGGACGCGTCCGTCGCAGCCGCGATCGCGCTCTGTGCTTCGCGTTCGTACTCCTGCCAGTCCACGCGGGCGACTGTATCGCTCATCTCGTCCTCCTCTCGTCGGGGTCGCGTCGGCGGGCTCGGGGCCCCGGCTCGAGAGGATGCGAGGTGTCGGCGGGCTAGCGCGCCGGCGCCCCGGCCTCGAGCCGGGGCCGCCTAAACGGGAAGCTGCGCGTGACCGCCATCGGCTCGCAACATAGCATCGAGGAATGAGCTGGGACGAGCGCTTCGCCGACCGCTACGACGAGTGGTCGGCCGAGATGACGGAGGACGTTCCGTTCTACGTCGAGCTGGCCCGCGCGACGGACGGACCGATCGTCGAGCTCGCGGTCGGGAGCGGCCGCGTCGCGATTCCGGTCGCCGAGGCGACCGGGCGGCCGGTGCTGGGCATCGACGCGTCGCCGGCCATGCTCGCCCAGGCGCGAGAGCGTGCCGCCGCGGCCGGAGTCGACCTGGAGCTGCGCGAGGGCGACATGCGCGACCTCGAGCTCGAGACGCCTGCGGGGCTCGTCTACTGCCCCTTCCGCGGCTTGCTGCACGTTGCGACCTGGGCCGATCGCCGCCGGCTCTTCGAACGGGTCGCCGCCTCGCTGCGGCCGGGCGGCCGCTTCGCGTGGAACGCCTTCGCGTTCGACCACGCGATCGCGGCGCGGCTCGACGGGCA
>DASSQK010000024.1:0-2223 GCA_035702555.1 Gaiellaceae bacterium
CCTCGAGCTGGATGTGCATCCCGTTCCGGAACTGGTTCGTGGAGACGGTCTCTGCCACGGCGCGCGATGCTAGCTGACGGTGACGAGATCCTTGGTCGAGCTCGTCAGCACCTCGGGCTCGCCGTCGGTGACGATCACGAGGTCCTCGATGCGGATCCCGCCCAGGCCTTCCAGGTAGATGCCCGGCTCGACGGTGGCGACGTTGCCGGCGGCGAGCGTGTCCGCCGACTCGCGCGAGAGCCGCGGCGCCTCGTGCACCTCGAGGCCGACGCCGTGGCCGAGGCCGTGTCCGAAGCGCTCCCCGAGGCCGGCGGCCTCGATCCTCTCGCGCGCGGCTCCGTCCGCGTCGATCCCCGTCACGCCGGTGCGTGTCGCCTCGAGACCGGCGAGTTGGGCCTCGAGGCAGACCGTGTAGGCGCTGCGCAGCCCGTCCGGCAGCGGCCCGGTGGCGAAGGTGCGCGTGCAGTCGGCGCAGTAGCCGTCGACGAGCGCCCCCGCGTCCACGACGACCGTCTCGCTGGCCTCGACCACGCGGTCGGTCGGCCGCGCGTGCGGCTTGGCGGAGTTGGGGCCGGAGGCGACGATCGTCTCGAACGCCGGCGCCTGGGCGCCGAGCTCGTGGAAGAGCTCGTCCAGCCGCCACGCGAGCTCGCGTTCCGTGCGCCCGGTGAATTGCTCCTCGGCGAGGCGGTCGTACGCCTCGCTCGTGACCGCGCCGGCGCGGCGGATCGCGTCGAGCTCCTGGTCGTCCTTGACCGCGCGCAGCGCCTCGACGAGCCCGCGGCGGGCCACGAGCTCGAGGCCGCCGGCGCGCAGCGTCTCCCAGCTCGCGAAGCTGACGGCGTCGGCCTCGAAGCCGACGCTGCCCTCGAGCAGCTCGGCGAGCGCGGCGACGAGGGAGCGCTTCGTCTCCACGAACTCCACGCCCTCGACCGCCCGCCCGGTCTCGGCGTAGCGGAAGTCGCTGAAGAGCCGGACGCGGTCGGGCTCGACGAACAGCGCCGCGTTCGAGCTCGCGAAGCCGACGAGGTAGCGGACGTTGACGCCGTGCGTGACGAGCAGCGGCTCCTCGAGGGCCTCCCGGAGGCGGTCGACGCGCCCCTTCACTGCCGCTCCGCCAGGAACGCGAGCGCCTCGCGGTAGCCCTCCGGGCCCTTGCCGATGATCCTCGCCGCGGCGATGTCCGCGATGACCGAGTGCCGGCGCCATTCCTCGCGCCCGTCGACGTCGGACAGGTGCACCTCCACGATCGGCACCGTAACCAGCTCGAGCGCGTCGTGGATCGCGTAGCTGTAGTGGGTCCACGCCCCGGGGTTCACGATCATCCCGCCCCACTCGTCGGCGCCGTGGCACCAGCCCACGTACTCGGCCTCGCTGTTCGACTGGCGGCACTCGACCTGGAGCTCGAGCTCGCGAGCCCACTCGTAGATCCGGCTCTCGAGCTGGTTCAGGCTGAGCCCGCCGTAGATCTCCGGGCTGCGGCGGCCGAGGACGTCGAGATTCACCCCGTTGAGGACGGCGACGCGCACGCGGCGACTCTACTCGGCGATCAGCTCGTCGAGGGCGGCGCGGACGCGCTCCTCCGGAAGCTCGACGCCCGTCAGCGGCTTCCCCGGTGCCTCCAGCAGCACGAGCCGCGGCGTGCCGTTCACCGCCTTCTTGTCGCGCGCCATCGCCGCCCACGCCGCGTCACGGTCGACCTGGGCCTTCTGCGGCTTCAGCACCTCCTCCACCGCGGTGGTGTCCATCCCGGACAGCCGCAGCGCCGCGAGCAGACCGAGCGCCACCGCCTCGCCGTGACCCAGCCGGCGGTAGTCGCCCGCAGCCTCGAGCGCGTGCGCGAACGTGTGGCCGAGGTTCAGCACCGCCCGCTCCCCGCGCTCGTGCGGGTCGCGAAGGCAGACGGCGGCCTTGTACGCGGCGCACCGGCGCACGAGCCCCTCGGTCTCGAGCTCCCAGACCGGCTCGCCCGCGAGCAACCCGGTCTTCACGACCTCGGCCATCCCCGCTCGGTGCTCGCTCTCGGGCAAGGTCTCGAGCAGCAACGGGTCGATCACCGTCCGCATGGGCCAGTGGAACGCGCCGACGAGGTTCTTGCCCTCCGGGAGGTTGACGGCGGTCTTGCCGCCGATCGCCGCGTCGACCTGGCCGACGAGCGTCGTCGGTACCGCCACCCAGCCGATGCCGCGCATGTACGTCGCGGCCGCGAAGCCCGCCGCGTCC
>DASSQK010000025.1:0-5701 GCA_035702555.1 Gaiellaceae bacterium
GAATGGGCCGGGCAGGTCTCGAACCTGCGACCTTGGGATTAAAAGTCCCCTGCTCTACCAACTGAGCTACCGGCCCGTCGCGGGCCAGTGTAGACCGCACCGCGTCTTGCTTCCCCGGGCGTGAATGAGGGATCATCGAGATTCGTTTCGTCCCACACTGGAGGGCGCGATGCCCGTAGGCATGATGAGACTGAGGACCGCAACGCCGGAGCGGCTGGAGCGATTTCGCGACGACCCGCGAGGGCTGTTCGATTACGTCAAGGGCGTCGTCGACGCTGTCGAGGTTCCCGAAGGATTCCCGAGGCCCGAGCTCAAGGATCTGTACTTCGAGATCGGTCAAGAGCGAGCGTACGCTCTGATCAAGGATCTGGACGACTACGTCGCGGTCAAGGCCGTCGCTCGCGTCCTCGGGGCGGAGGGATTCCTCAAGCTCGTCGACACTGATGGCGCTGTCGAGGCGATTGCGCGAGCGAACAGCATTCTCGAGCAAGTGGATTCATCATCGAGTTAGACCGCCGCTCGACAGATGCAGGCGCGGCGGGCGGCCCGGATCATCTGGATGCGGCTCCCAGACTCTCGGCCGCGCGGACATACCGGGCCGCGCCGGCCGCCCGATAGAACTCCATCGCCCTGTCGCGCTGCGCATCGGCGCGAGTCGGATCGCCTTCGCTCGCAAACTGCTCGGCCGCCCGCAGCCGCGCATATGCCTCGTCGGGTCGCGAGCCGATCCGCGCGTAGATGTCCGCGGCGCGCTCCATATTCCCGGCGAGGTACTCGTGGGCCGCGGCAGCCCACAGGCTGCGGTGCGAGCCTCCCGGCTCGAGCCCGACGAGTGGATCGACGCCGCCGAGCGTGGCGATCGCTGTGACGGCGCCCACCCCGCCCCAGGTGAGGACGACGAGCTCGACGCCCGCCCAGCCTTCCACAACCTCGAGGGCCAGGCTTCGCGCGTCGTCGTGCTCCCCCAGGGACAACAGCACGAATGCCCGGACAACCAGCGTCGGACAGAGATTCTGAGCGTCTTTCACCTCGCGAGCGCGAGCAAGCGACCTTTCCGTGTCATCGAGAGCGCCGTCGACGTCGTCACGAGCCAGACGCATCAGCGCGCGAACGTTGCGGTTCTGGTTCTCCTCGTAGTGCGGTGAGCCCGCGGCGATCTCGGCGAGGAACTGGTCGGCCGACTTCACGGCGTCGTGCCAGCGACCTCCCCAGTAGGAGTACTGGGCGCTGTGCCCGCGGAGGAAGCGAAGCCAGCCGCCGAGCCCCAGGCGCTCGGCCTCGCGAAGGCCTTCCGAATGAACCGAGACGCTGCGTGGGAGGTCGCCCGACATCGCGGTCAAGACCGCCAGGTTGAGATAGCCGCGCGCGCTCTCGGGTGAGTTGATCCGCTGCGCGAGGCGGAGGCTCTGCTCGACGTCCTCGAGCCCTTCCGCATCGTTCTGCTCGACGCGGGCCGTGCCGATCGTGTTCAGGCTGTGCACGCGGATCTCGTCGAGTTCGAGCTCGTGGGCGATCTGCAGCGCCTGTTGGCCGAGACCAATCGCGGCTTCGAGCCGCGCTCGCAGCAGGTGGACCCGGGCTGCGTGGCTGAGAACGAACGCTTTCGTCCATGACGCCGGCTCGAGGTCGACGAGGGAGAGCGCCCGACCGAGGTGGTCGGACGCACGGTCGTGCTCACCGACGTAGGAGGCGAGCTCCGCGAGGATGATCTCGGCTTCCGCGGCGGCAGCGCTCTCGCCCGCAGCGAGCAATCCGTCCCGGGCTGCGGCGAAGGCCTCGGCGCCGGATCCTGTTCCTCGGTAGAGGGCGCGCCCGAGGTGGAGCTCGAGCCGGGGCCGCTCGGCGTCGTCCGCGGGCCAGAGCTCGAGCGCCTGCTCGTAGAGGCGCGCTGCGGCTGCGAACGCATTCAGCGCGAACGCGCGATCTCCCGCGCGGCGAAGCGCAAGACGCGCTCGGTCCGCAACTGGGAGCGCCGGGTCCAGCTCGAGCGCAGAGACGTAGTGGTGGGCGACCATTTCCGCATGGTCGTCAGGCCGTCCCAGCGACTCGATCCACTCCGCCGAAATCCGGTGCTTCCTGGCTCGATCCATCCGCGGGATCTGGCCATACGCAACGTCCCGGATGAGGATGTGTCCGAATGTCCACTGACTGTCGCCCGCGATCGAGGAGGCTTGCGAGCGAGCGACGAGCTCCTTGCGCTCGAGCGCGCCGAGGCGCTCCTCGACCGACCAGCGATCGAGACCGACGACAGCCGCGAGGTTGCCTGTCCAGAACACCTTGCCGATCACCGCGGCCGACTGGAGAAGCTCCTTGTCGACCGGCGAGAGGGCATCGAGGCGTGCAGCGATCAGCCCTTGCAGCGTCGCCGGCTGCGCCTCGTCGATCCGGCCCAGCTCGAGAAACAGTCTTGTGTACTGCTCGGCATAGAGCGGATTTCCGGCCGCCTGCGCAAGCAGCGCCGTGCGCGTTTCCGGCGACAACGGCGTCGAGCCGAGCAACCCGGAGACGATCTGGCCGACATCCTCGTCGCGAAGAGCCGAGAGCGCCACGATCGAGCTGTTCGGCTTGTTGGCGCCCCACCCGGGCCGTGTCTCGAGCAATTCGGGCCGCGAAGTGCAGACGAGCAGCAGCGGTACCTCGTTGGCCCATTCGAGCAGATGCTCGATGAAGTCGAGCAGGTCTCGGTCAGCCCAGTGCAGGTCCTCGAAAACGAGCACCACGGGTCGTACGTCGGCGAGCGCCTCCACAAAGCGGCGCCAGGCGAAGAACGCCTCGGAGCGGCGGTCCTGCCAGGCCCCGTTGCTGCTGGCAAGCCCGACAAGCGGACGAAGGTGTGCCTCGACCCATTCGGCCTCCTGGTCGTCGCGGAGCAGCTCACTGACTGCCGCGTGAAGTTTCTGCGCGGCGTCGCCCGTGGAATCGGCCACGAGGATCCCGGCCTGCGCCTTGAAGATCTCGCCCAGTGCCCAGAATGTCACGCCGGCGCCGTATGGAACGCAGCGACCCTGGCGCCAGGTGACATCGGCCGCCCGCTCTCTGAACTCGTGCAGCAACCGCGACTTGCCGACGCCCGGCGCCGCAGTCAGCGTCACCAGTTGTGTCGAGCGCCGGTCGCGGACGCCGGTCAGTGCGGCCTCGAGTGACTCGAGCTCTCGCCGGCGGCCCACGAGCGGCGTTCCGTAGAGGCCCACTCCGTCGAGATCGCTGCGAAGAGCGAGCGCCTCCCATGTTTTCACGGGCTGGGCTTTGCCCTTCACCTGGATCGGCTCGACCTCTCGGTATTCGATCGTGTGGGACGTCGCTCGAAACGTGCGCTCGCCGACGAGGACACTGTTCGTCGGAGCCATCGACTCGAGGCGTTGCGCCGTGTTGACGACGTCGCCCATAGCCATCCCTTCGCCCGCGTCCGGGCGGGCGGTGAGCGCGACCAGCGCCTCGCCGGTGTTGACGCCGAGGCGCACCTGTAGTTCCTCGCCCGCGCGGACCCAGTCTCGGATCGCGAGTGCGGCCCGCACGGCGCGCTCCGGGTCGTCCTCTCGCGCAACCGGAGCGCCGAAGATCGCCATCACAGCATCGCCGATGAACTTTTCGACTGTCCCGCCGAACCGCTCGAGCTCGACCCGAAGCCGCGCGTGGTATGGAGCAAGAAATGCGCGGACGGCTTCCGGATCCAACCGCTCGGCGCGCGCTGTGAAGCCCACGAGATCGGCGAAGAGGATCGTGACGATCTTGCGTTCTTCCCGGACGACGGGGGCGGGCGCGAGCGGAGTCGCGCACGCGAGGCAGAACCGCGCGATGACGGGATTCTCCTGCCCGCAGCTCGGGCAGATCAACATAGTGGGAGCCTAGTGCGCACGGCGCGAGATTTTCCTTGCGCGCAAGCGCGAAGACTTGGAGGTCGCGGCTCTACGTGATCTTGAAGATGCCTTTCATTCCTGCCGCCGCGTGTCCCGGGACCGTGCACTTGTACGGGTATGAGCCCTTGCGCAGGAAGGTGATACGCAGCGTCGCCGACTGTCCAGGCGAGAGCAACTTCGTTTTCCGGGCCTTGATCGCGAAGTCGTGACTGACTTTGCCGACGTTCTTGACTCTGAACACCACCACGCCGCGACGGGCGCTTTTCTTGCTCAACACGAACTTGAACTCGCTCGCGGCCACGCTCACCCTCGCGAGCAGCGCAGATGACTCAGCGCTCTGCGGTCGCATCGGTTCCGAGCCGACGTGAGCGGAGGCGACCGGAACGACGGCCGCTGCAACGCCTGCGGTAACGAACAAGATCCGTTTCATCGTTCCTCCCTTAGGTCCACCGACCGCCGGATCGCGGTCACGATACTCGGTTCCGTCGTGCGGGGGTCGCTCGTTGCGGAGTGTCCGCGGGCTATTCTGGCCCCCGGTCGCCCCCATCGACTAGCGGCCCAGGTCGCCACCCTTTCAAGGTGGTAGCGCGGGTTCGAATCCCGCTGGGGGCATCTGGCATGCTTCCGGCCGTGAGGGTGGGGGTCGTCCTCGTGCTGGCGTTGCTCCTGGCGACGCCTGCGGCTTCAGCCGACGGCGGGTCGTTCTGGTCCGTCGGAAAGGTGCTGCGGCGACTCGACAACGCGGTCGTGCAGGTCGGCCGGCGGAAGGTGCGGGTCGACAGCGCCACTGCCTTGTGCGCGGGGTACGGGAAGTCCGTCCGCCGCGAGCGCGTCCGGCGGTGGCAGCATTTCAACTGCACGTACACCACCTTCACTCGCGTGCTCGTCGACAAGGATCTCGACTTCCGGCTGCACGTGCGCGACCGGACGCGCTTCACCGTGTCAGATGCGCGCTGGGTGCGGGGAGCGCTCCCTAGCGGATAGTGAGCGGGGTCCCCACGGGCATCAGGCGCGCCAGTCGAAGGATGTCCGAGTTGCGGAGACGGATACATCCGTGCGAGACCGCGCCCGGGATGAGTTGCGGCTCGCTCGTTCCGTGGATGCCCACGAAGCCGCCGTCCGGCCAGTCGGTCAGCACTGCAGAGCGCGCGCTCGTGCCGAACGCGATCGGCCCGTAGAACGGATCGCCGAAGCCGCTGACGCGGTCGCGCACGTAGAACTCGCCGCTCGGCGTCGGCGACGACGCCTTCCCGATGCCGACGGGTGCAGTGAAGATCGGGCGACCGTCGTCGAGGAGCGTCGCCTTCCGTTGCTCTCGATCCACCACGAGATGCGTGTGCACGAACTCGTAGCCGCCGAGAGCGGCGCGCGGGACCCAGCCCGTTCGGCCGTTCGGGAGGACGGGCAGCCGTACGTGCACCCAGAGACCGGTCGGACGGCGGCGCTCGCCGAGGACGAGCACGACGTTGGCGGTCCCCTCCGGCGTGCGCACGTCCAGCGGAGCGACCGGGGGCGCGCCGGCTTCGGGGCCGGCCACCGCCTGCACCGTGTGTAGCACCGGTGCGAAGCGTGCGGCAGTCTCGCTACGGCTGAGCAGTCGCGGCCGGGCGACGTGGAACGCCGGTTGTTCCGGCGGCGGCAGCTTCGCCGCCTCGCGCGCCAGGCCGCGCGCGGTGTCGTGGGTGCCCGAGGGCCAGGCCGCGCGCGCGACGAGCCCGACAGCGACCGCCGCGACGGCGACGAGCGCGCCGGCCACGACGCGGCGTCGCATCGTCAGCCCGTGTAGCGCGGTTTCTTCCGCGAGGACGTAACCGGGCGCGAGACGAGGAAGTGCGTCGAGTCGA
>DASSQK010000026.1:0-2363 GCA_035702555.1 Gaiellaceae bacterium
CGTCCACACCGGCGACTCGGTGACCGTCGCGCCGCAGATGACGCTCTCCGACGAGGCCTACCAGGAGCTGCGCGACGCCGCCGCGGCCGTGATCCGCGCCGTCGGCGTCGAGTGCGGCGGCTCGAACATCCAGTTCGCCCGTAACCGCGAGAGCGGCGACGTGCGCGTGATCGAGATGAACCCGCGCGTCTCGCGCTCCTCGGCGCTCGCCTCGAAGGCCACCGGCTACCCGATCGCCAAGGTCGCGGCGAAGCTGGCGGT
Organism: Gaiellaceae bacterium; assembly: GCA_035702555.1. Classification (GTDB taxonomy): domain Bacteria; phylum Actinomycetota; class Thermoleophilia; order Gaiellales; family Gaiellaceae; genus AC-32. The sequence goes on from DASSQK010000026.1 coordinate 262, forward strand.
CGGCTACACGCTCGACGAGATCCCGAACGACCTCACTGGCACGACCCCCGCGAGCTTCGAGCCGACGCTCGACTACGTCGTGGTCAAGGCGCCGCGCTTCGCGTTCGAGAAGTTCCCGGGCGCCGACACGACGCTCGGCACGCAGATGAAGTCGGTCGGAGAGGCGATGGGCATCGGGCGCACGTTCACGGAGGCGTTCTCGAAGGCGTTGCGCTCGCGGGAGCTCGACGGCGGCGCGGTGACGCCGTGGCCGTCGCTCGACGATCTTCCCGAAGGCGTGCATCCGTGGTTCCGCGCCGAGCTCGAGCGGCTGCGGCTGGGCCGGCTCAACCTCGCCGACCTCGTCGCCGAGGACTGGCTGCGGCTGAAGCGCCTCGGCCACTCGGACGCCGCGGTCGCCCGCGCCTGCGGCGTGGACGAGGAGCGGGCGCGCGCCGCGCGGCGGGCGTGGGGGGTGCGGCCGGCCTACCGGCGCGTCGACTCCTGCGCAGCCGAGGTCGAGGCGTCGTCGAACTACTTCTACTCCACCTGGGGCGAAGTAGACGAGCAACCGCCAAAGGGCGGCAGCGTCGTCATCCTCGGCTCCGGCCCCAACCGGATCGGCCAGGGGATCGAGTTCGACTACTGCTGCGTCCACGCGGCGCAGAGCTTCCGCGCGCTCGGCTACGAGGCGGTGATGGTCAACTGCAACCCCGAAACCGTCTCGACCGACTACGACACCTCCGACCGGCTCTACTTCGAGCCGCTCGGGGTCGAGGAGGTGCTCGCGGTCTGCGAGCGGGAACGGCCGGCGGGCGTCGTGATCCAGTTCGGCGGCCAGACGCCGCTGAAGCTGGCGCGCGCGATCGAGGCGGCGGGCTTCCGGATCCTCGGCACGCCGTTCGAGGCGGTCGACCTCGCCGAGGACCGCGAGCGCTTCGCCGCGCTCTGCGAAGGGCTAGGGATCGCGGTGCCGGAGTGGGGGATGGCCGCGACCGCGGACGAGGCGGTCGAGGTGGCCGAGCGCGTGGGCTACCCCGTGCTCGTGCGGCCGAGCTACGTCCTCGGCGGGCGCTCGATGCGGGTCTGCTACGACGCGGAGGCGGTGCGAGAGGCCGCGGCGGGCGGCAGGCTGCTCGTCGACCGCTTCCTCGAGAACGCGGTCGAGATCGACGTCGACGCGCTCTGCGACGGCACGAGCACCTTCGTCGCTGCGGTGATGCAGCACGTCGAGGAGGCGGGAGTCCACTCGGGCGACTCGAGCTGCGTCCTCCCGCCGGCGTCCCTGACGCGCGCCGAGCGGCGCGCGGTCGCGCACGCGGTGCGCCGGCTCGGGCCGGGGCTTGGCGTGGTCGGCCTGCTGAACGTGCAGCTCGCGCTGGCGGACGGGGAGATCTACGTGCTCGAGGCGAACCCGCGCGCCTCGCGGACGGTGCCGTTCGCGAGCAAGGCCACCGGCGTGAACCTCGTCGGCGCCGCGTGCCGCCTCGCCGCGGGTGAGGTGCTCGCCGACCTCGAGCTCGTCGCCCCCGATCCGAGCCAGGTCTCGGTGAAGGCGGCGGTACTGCCCTTCGCGCGCTTCCCCGGCGCCGACCCGGTGCTCGGGCCCGAGATGCGCTCGACCGGCGAGGTGATGGCGAGCGCCTCCGACCTCCCCACGGCGTTCGCGAAGGCGGAGCGCGCGGCGGGCAGGCGGCTGCCGGCGAGCGGCACCGCCTTCCTGTCGGTGCGCGACGAGGACAAGGGCGTCGTCGTCCCCGTCGCGCGGGCGCTCGCGGGCCTCGGCTTCCACCTGCTCGCCACGGCGGGCACCGCGCGCACGCTCGCGGCGGCCGGCCTGGCGGTCGAGTACGTCCGCAAGGTCACCGAGGCGGGCGAGGGGCCGAGCGTGGTCGACCTCGTGCGCCGCGGCCGCTGCGACCTCGTGGTCAACACGCCGCAGGGCTCGGGCGCGCGCACCGACGGTTACCGGATCCGCGAGGCGGCGCTCGTCGCCCGGGTGCCGTGCATCACCACGCTCTCCGGTGCGGCGGCCGCCGTCGAGGCGATCGCCCACGCGCGCGACGAGGTCGCGCTCAGCCTGCAGGAGCGGATCGATGCCGAAGCGCGAACGGCGTAGGGTC
>DASSQK010000027.1:0-29487 GCA_035702555.1 Gaiellaceae bacterium
TCGAAGACGGGCTGCAGCCGCTCGAGCCGCCGCAGCTCGTCGCCGAGAACGGGGCCCGGAGCGCGCTCCGCCTCCGCGTGCTGCCCGAGCGCGCGCAGCACGTCGCTGCGGGTGACGACGCCCACCACCCGGTCGTCGCGCAGCACCGCGACGCGGTCGCCGCCTGCGGTGAGCAACCGCTGTAGCTCGCCGAGCGGTGTCGACTCGTCGCCGGTCGGAACGCGGGCGCTCATGATCCCCTTCACGGGCGCGTGGGAGAGGCCGTGCGCGACCGCGCGGTCGAGATCCTCGCGCCCGACGGCGCCGTCGAGCCGGCCGTCCGTCGCGACGAGGATCCCGCTCTGGCCGTAGCGCTGGCACGTGACGAGCGCCTGCGCGACCGTCTCGTCGGGCGAGACCGTCCGCGCCGGGCTCGACATGATCTCCGCGGCCGTGGGCGGACGCTTCACCGCCCCCTCGAGCCCGGCGGCAAGCCGCTCCTGCGCCTCCTCGAGCCGCCCGCGGTAGATCGCCGAGGCGGCCTCGGGGTGCCCACCGCCGCCGAGCGAGGCCGCGAGCCGGGCCGCGTCGAGCCCCGGCGTCCGGCTGCGGGTGACGCAGAACACCCGCTCGTCCATCTCGACGAGCAGCGCGAGCGCCTTGGTGTCGGTCAGGTCGACGACCTTGTGGGCGAGGTTCGAGACCCCGTCGACGTAGCGCGGCCAGCGCACCGCCCCGACGAGCACCTCGACGCCCGCCACCTCGCGCGGTTCGAGCGCCTCGAGCAGCGCGCCCAGCAGCTCGCGCTCGTCCTCGTTCAGCGGGGAGTGCAGGAACTCCGCCAGCAGCTCCTGCCGCGCGCCGTGGCGGAGGCACCAGGCGAGGGCCTCGGCATCGCGCTGCGTCGCGCTCGGGTAGGTGAGCGAGCCGGTGTCCTCGTGGATCCCGAGCGCGAAGGCGGTCGCCTCCAGCGGTGTCACGGCGAGCTCGCGCTCGGCGAGCACGCCGACGAGCGTCGTCGTCAGGGCGCCGTCGGACGAGAGGATCGTGTGCTCCTCGCCGGCCCACTCCGGCGCGTCGCCGCCGTGGTGGTCGAACACGACCGCCTCGACGCCGGGGTCGAGCGCGACGCCCTCGAGCTCGCCGAGGCGGCTCGCGTGGGTGGTCTCGACGACGATCAGGCGCCGGATCGCGCCGGTCTCGAGGCGCGCCGCCTCGACGAAGCCGAGCTCGTCGGCGTGCAGGCGGTAGAACTCGCGCACGTTGCGGTTCAGCGATCCCGAGAGGCAGACGATCGCCTCCGGGTAGAGCCGCCGCGCGGCCAGCATCGCCGCGAGCGCGTCGAAGTCGGTGTTGCCGTGGGTCGCGATGACGGTCTCGGCCTTCATCGCGCCCATTCTGCCTCCCGGCCCGGAAGAAAGCGGTGCAATTCAGCCACATTCACGGCACGGACACGTGCGCCCGACCGCGGTACGCTCGCCTCGGGGAGGAGGCCGGGCGAACCGTTCCTAGTGCGAAGCCGCGGAGGCTCAGCCGGCCAGCGCGATCGCCTCGATCTCGACCTTGGCGCCGGAAGGCAGGGCCGAGACCTCGATCGTCGCGCGCGCGGGTGGCCGGTCGCCCACGTGGCGCGCGTAGACCTCGTTCATGCCGGCGAAGTCGCCGAGGTCCGTCAGGTAGACCGTCGTCTTCACCAGCCGGTCGAGCCCGCTGCCCGCCTCCTCGAGGATCGCGCGTAGGTTCGCGAACACCTGCTCGGTCTGCTCACCGATCGTCTCGCCGACGATCTCGCCGTGGTCGGGCCGCAGCGACAGCTGTCCTGAGACGAACACCAGCCCCTCGGCGCGGATCGCCTGCGAGTACGGCGCGCCCTGGAACGGCGCGGGCGCCCGCTCGGTCCGGACGACCTGCTTCTCCGCCATCACTCCTCCCTTCGCCGCTTGCGGCAGCTCTGCGCGAGGGCGACGCCCAGCGCCTTGAAGATCGCCTCCAGCACGTGATCCGGCTCCGAGCCGTCGATCAGGCGCACGTGCAGCGTCAGTCCGCCGCCCTCCGCGAGCGCGTCCAGGAAGGTCGCCACGATGTCGCGGCCCATCCCGGCGACCCGCGCGTCGCTGAGATCGACGTTCGAGACGACGAGCGGCCGCCCCGAGGCCTCGACCACGACGTGCGCCAGCGCCTCGTCGGCCGGCACCACCGCCGAGCCGTGGCGCCTGCAGCCCTCGACCTCGAAGGCGCCCGCGAGTGCCTGGCCGAGGGCGCGCCCCGCCGCCGCGACCTCGGCCTCGGCGTCTCCGGGGGCCACCTCGAGGGCGAGGTCGAAGGACGCGTACTGGGCGAGCAGCGCGAGCAGGTGGTCGAGCACCGGCACGCCGGTGGCGACGCTCGCCTCGCCGCTGCCGGCGACGTCCACCCTCGCCTGCACCCGTCCGGCTTCGTCCGCGCGGCCCAGCCGTGGCATCAGGCCTCGAGGCGCTCGATGCGCGCGCCGATCGAGCGCAGCCGCTCGTCGATGCGCTCGTAGCCGCGGTCGATCTCGCCGATGTTCCCGATCGTCGAAGTCCCCTCGGCGCACAGGGCCGCCAGCAGCATCGCCATCCCGGCGCGGATGTCCGGGCTCGACATCTGCTGCGCGTAGAGCTTCGCGGGGCCCGTGACCACCGCGCGGTGCGGGTCGCAGAGGATGATGCGCGCGCCCATCGAGACGAGCTTGTCGACGAAGAACAGGCGGCTCTCGAACATCTTCTCGAAGATCAGGACCGTCCCGCGAGCCTGCGTGGCGACGATCACCGCGATCGACGTGAGGTCGGCCGGGAACGACGGCCAGGGCCCGTCCTCGACCTTCGGAATCTGCCCGCCGAGGTCGTCGCGGATGACGAGCTCCTGGTTCGGCGGCACCCGTAGCGTCGCCCCGTCGACCTCGACGTGCACGCCGAGTCGCTCCAGCGTCGGGAGGATCGCGCCCAGGTCCCTCGGCTCGACGTCGTCGATCGTGATGTCGCCGCCGGTGACGGCCGCGAGGCCGATGAAGCTGCCGACCTCGATGTGCTCCGGGCTGATGCGCCACTCCCCGCCGCCGAGCCGGTCGACGCCCTCGATGCGCAGGACGTTCGACTCGATGCCCTCGATGTGCGCTCCGAGCGAGACGAGGAAGCGGCAGAGATCCTGGATGTGCGGCTCGCACGCCGCGTTGCCGATCACCGTCTCGCCCGCCGTCAGCGACGCGGCCATGACGGCGTTCTCGGTCGCCATCACGCTCGCCTCGTCGAGGAAGATGTGCTTGGCGCGCAACCCGTCGGTGCGCAGCTCGAAGCGCGCGCCGATGTCGATCTCCGCGCCGAGCTCGGCGAAGGCGTGGATGTGCGGGTCGAGGCGCCGCCGGCCGATCACGTCGCCGCCCGGCGGCGGGACGCTCGCGCGCTTGAGGCGCGCCAGCAGCGGGCCCGCGAGCAGGAACGACGCGCGGATCCGGCTGGCGAGCTCCGCGTCGAGCTCGTGCGAGGAGACGTCCGCCGCGTGCACACGCACCTCGTTGTCGCCGACCCACTCCGTCTCCGCGCCGAGGCCGGCGATGAGCGCCAGCATCGTCTCCACGTCGCGGATGCGCGGCACGTTGTGCAGGAGCACGGGCTCGCTCGTGAGCAGGCAGGCCGCGATGATCGGCAGCGCCGCGTTCTTGTTCCCGGCGGCGCGGATCCGCCCGCTGAGCGGGTGCCCGCCCTCGATCACGAAGGACTCTGCGAGCAGGTCTGTGACGGCAGTCTGGGCCATGCCGAGGGGCTATCGTAACGACCCCCGTGGAGCCGACCCGCGCAGCAGCCTGGGAGACGCTGAACCGCTACACGAAGAGCGAGGCGCTGCTGCGCCACGCGCTCGCGGTCGAGGCCGCCGTGGGCGCCTACGCGCAGCGCTTCGGCGAGGACGAGGAGCTCTGGCGGGCGACAGCCCTACTGCACGACTTCGACTACGAGATCCACCCGACGCTCGACCAGCACCCCCAGGACGGCGCGCCGATCCTGCGCGACGAGGGCTGGCCGGACGAGGTCGTCGACGGCGTCCTCTCCCACGCGTCGCACCTGGGCCTGCCGCGCGACACACCGCTGAAGAAGACGCTCTTCGCCTGCGACGAGCTCGCCGGGTTCGTCCACGCCTGCGGCCTCGTGCGCCCGGACGGGATCGCGACGTTGGAGCCGAAGTCGGTGAAGAAGAAGCTGAAGCAGCCGTCGTTCGCGGCCGGCGTGAACCGCCAGGACGTCTACGAGGGCGCCGAAGAGCTCGGGGTCGAGCTCGACGACCACATCCGGTTCGTCGTCGAGGCGATGCGCCCGATCGCCGGCGAGCTCGGGCTTCGGACTGGCTGAGACGGACGGTCAGAGAGCGGCAAGTAGCCGCTCCAGGTCCTCGTCGCTCGTCCACCAGCCGCACGAGACGCGGATCCAGCCGAGCCCCGGAATGTCGCGCACGACGACGCCCTCGCCGTAGAGCCGTCGCACGAGCTCGGCGGTGTCGCCTTCGACCCGGAACGTGACCAGCGTGCCCTGGCCCGGCGCGGTGACGACGTCGAAGCGCTCGGCCAGCAGCTCGCGGCAGCGCGAGGCGGCCTCGGCGGCCCGGTCGAACCGCCATTCGGGCGCGGCGTCGAGCGCGGCGTCGAGCCCCGCGAGCGACGGGACGGGCGTCCAGTTCGAGTCGTACCGGGCGGCGCCGTCGCGGGGCGTAAAGGCGCCGGTCGGCTCGTAGCCCTGCTGCGAGAGGTAGCTCGGCGCGGTCACGCGGAGGCTCTCGGGGTCGGCGACCGCCAGCCCGCCCATCGCGTCGGGCCCGCAGAGCCACTTCTGGCACGAGAAGGCGTAGTAGTCCACCGCCGTCGCGTCGACCCGGATCGCGCCGACGGACTGCGCGCCGTCGACCAGCACCGGCAACTCGGTCTCGCGCTTCAGCTCCTCGACGGGGAGGCGGTTTCCCGTGACCCAGCACACGTGCGAGAGGGCGAGCAGCCGCGTCCGCGGCGTGACGGCGGCCAGCAGCACCTCGAGCGACTCCTCCGGCGACAGCTCGCGCACCTCCGCGACGCGCACCTGCGCGCCCGACGCCGCGAGGGCGCCGAGCAGCCCGAAGTGCTCGCCGTCGGTCGTCAGCACCTCGTCCTCGGGACGCAGCCCGAGACCCGCGAGGACGATGTTGCAGCCGTTCGTGGTCGAGGTCGCCAGCGAGAGCCCGTCCGACGGGACGCCGACGACCGCCGCGAGCTTCGCCCGCACCGCATCCCGCAGCCCGAGCGCCCGCTCGAAGTACGCCGGGCCGCCTCGCCCGCGCTCGACGTCGTCGCGCTCCTGGGCGGCCATCGCGTCGGCGGTCGATCGCGTGAGCGGGCCATTCGTGCCTGCGTTCAGGTACGCGAGCCGCTCGAACACCGGGAACTGCGCTCTCGCCTCGTCGAACGTCATTCGATGGTCACCTCCACGGGGGCATGGTCGGACAGGAGCTTGCCGTGCGCGCGCCGGCGCTCGTCGGGCCAGCGGTGCGCGGGCCTGGTCTTCGCTCCCCGGACGAGCACCTGGTCGATCCAGGAGATCGGCTTCGTGAACCCCCACTCCACGAGCGCGGCCAGCGTCGAGGAGTGCTCACGGATGACGTTGAAGTCGCCCGCGAGCACGAGCACGTCGTCCGGCTCGGCGAAGGCCTCTGCGAACGTCGCCGCCCGCAGCAGCTCGGCGTCGGCCACCCGCCAGTCGTGCACCGCCGACCCGTGCAGGTTCGCGACCGTCAGCCGCTCCGACCGCACCGCGTGGCAGACGCGCCGCTCCTTCGCCCACTTCACCCGGCGGCTCTTGTCCAGCGCGAGCTCCCGCGCGACTCGCCGCCGGAAGCGCGGCGGGTTGAGCACGATCGAGCCCGTCTCCAGCACCCGCAGGCCGCGTCGAACCAGGATCGCGTTCGCCTGCCCAGTGACGGCCGACCGGAGGAGGCCGTAGTTCAGCCGCGTGATCCAGTGGCCGAGCTCCGCGCTGACGAGGGCGGGCCGAGCCGCGACCGCGCCGAAGGACTGCATCCCGCTCCACGCGCCCAGCTGGCGCAGCCCCCACACCGGCACCTCCTGTAGGCAGACGACGTCCGGCTCGTCCGCCGTCGCCAGGCGCACCATCTCCTCCAGGTGGCCGGCGCGCTCGGGCGTGCTCGTGTTGCCGTGGAAGACGTTCCAGGTGCGGACGAGCAGGCTCACGGCGCCGTACTCTAGGGCGGTGCTCCGGAGAGGCCGCTTCGCCGACGTGACCGGGCGCCAGCTCGACCTTTTCGTCCGTGACAACCTCGAGCTGCTCCAGGAGTGCGACGCGGCGGAGCGCGCCTACGACCGCGCGGAGCGCGACGAGGCCGAGGAGCGCTACGGCGACTACCAGGACCTCGTCGAGACGGGCACGGAGCTCCTCGCCGACCTCCGCGACCACTTCGCCTCGACGCTCGACGACGCCTCGGCGGAGGAGTACGAGGCCGAGTTCAACCGGGCCGTCACGAGGCAGCTGCCGCGCTTCGGGCTCGAGATCGAGAACCGCTAGCCGAGCTGCGCGGCGAAGCCGCCGACGATCGCGCCGTAGGCGACGTGGGCGAGCAGCGTCCAGACCACCGTCCGCCGCCCGTAGTTCATCAGCAGGAAGCCCGGCGCCTCGAGCAGCGGCGTCTCCTCCGCGTCCGACCACGGCGTGCCCATGCGCGGATGGACCGCGGGGAGCAGCACCGTTATCAACGCGCCGCCCGCGAGCCCGGCGTGGACGACCCCGAGCGCGGCGCCGAAGAGCCAGCCCGCGTGCGAGACCGCGCGGAAGACCGCGTAGTAGGCGAGCGCGAACAGCAGCCCGTTCGTGAAGTGGATCGCGTAGCCGATCACGCTCGCTCGTCCGCGGCGGTCGGTGAAGGCCGTGCCGAGCAGCAGCGGGATGTCCATCCGCGTCCACCCGAGCTCCTGCGCGATGCGGAGCCCGCTCGTGAGGACGATCGTCCCGACGGCGCCGCCCGCGAGCGCGCCCCAGATCGTCACGCCGACCGCCGCTCGGCCTCGGCGTCCGCGATCGAGACCGCGGCGTTGATCAGGGCGAGATGCGTCAGCCCCTGCGGGAAGTTGCCGAGGAAATCGCCGCTGCGCGGGTCGATCTCCTCCGAGTAGAGCCCGACGTCGTTCCCGACCTCGACGAGCTGCTCCATCAGCCTGTTCGCGTCGTCGAGGCGGCCGCAGCGCGCGTACGCGTCGACGAGCCAGAACGAGCACGTGAGGAACGCGCCCTCCTCGCCCGAGAGACCGTCGTCCCCGCGGTAGCGGTAGACGTACGGCCCTTCGGACAGCTCCCGCTCGATCGCCGCGACCGTTCCCCTGATGCGCTCGCCCTGCGGATCGTGGTAGCCGAGCAGCGCGAGGGTGAGCAGGCTCGCGTCGAGCTCGCGCAGGTCGGGCGCGCGCACGTAGGTGTTCCGCTCGTCGTCCCAGCCCTCGACGTCGACGAAGCGCTGCAGCTCGTCGGCCTCGGAGCGCCAGCGCGCGCTGCGGTCCGGGATCATCCCGGCCTCCGCGAGGCTGCAGGCGCGGTCGAGCGCGACCCAGCAGAGCGCCTTCGACTGCGTGTAGTGCGTCCGCTCGTCGCGCACCTCCCAGATCCCGTTGTCCGTGTCGCGCCAGTGGTCGGAGACGTAGTCGGCGATGCGGCCGACCTCCTTCCCGGTATCGCCGTCGAGGCGCCCGACCTCCTGTGCGTACAGCCAAATCGCCTCGAGGACGGCGCCGTACAGGTCGAGCTGCACCTGGTCGCGAGCCCCGTTCCCGACGCGGACCGGCGACGAGCCGCGGTAGCCGTGCAGCTCGTCGAGGTCGCGCTCTTCCGTGTGGACGGAGCCGTCGGTCCGGTACAGGATCTGCAGGCGCGGCTGCGTGAGGCGCGACGCGTGCATCAGCCACCAGAAGAAGGCGTGTGCCTCGTCGTGGTAGCCGAGCCGGAGCATCGCGTCGAGCGTCCAGCTCGCGTCGCGCAGCCACGTGAAGCGGTAGTCCCAGTTGCGCCCGCCGCCGATCCACTCCGGGAGCGAGGTGGTCGGCGCGGCGACGATCGCACCGGAGGGCGCGAAGGTGAGCAGCTTCAGGACGAGCGCGCTGCGGACGACGGCGTCGCGCCAGCGGCCGTCGTACTCGACGCGCGACGCCCACTGCGGCCAGAAGCGCTCGGTCCGCTCGAGCCGCCGCCGGGAATCCTCCGGTCCTGGGATGACGGCCGGCTCGTTGTGCGCCGCCGCCAGCGAGAGGAGCGCCTGCCCGCCCGGCTCGAGCTCGATACGGCCACCGATGGAGCCGTTGCGGTGCTCGCCTTCGCCGGCGTTCGCCAGTCCCAGCACGACGGCGTCCGACCCGCAGTGGGCAAACCAGCGTCCGGCCCGGCGCTCGATCTGCGTCTCCCCTTGCCCGAAGCGGAACCTCGGCTCGAACGACCAGTTGAGGGGAACGGTGCCCGAGAGCGCCTCGACCTTTCGCACCAGCTCGCGCATGGGCGAGATCCGCTTGATGTCGGTGAGCGTCATCGCGTCGGTGACGCGCACGCGGCCCTGCGCCGTCGTGAAGGTCGTCTCGAGCACGTTCGAGCTGTCCTGGTAGCGACGCTCGGCCTGGAAGCGAACCGTCGGCTCGAGGCGGAACGCGCCACCGCGGTCGGCGTCCAGCATGCGCGCGAAGATCGACGGGGAGTCGACGTTCGGCAGGCAGAACCAGTCGACCGAGCCGTCGCGTGCGATGAGCGCCGCGGTGCGGCCGTCACCGACGAGCGCGTAGTCCCGGATCGGGGCGTAGCCATCGACGCGCTCCATCGGCCCGGATTCTGCCCGCGCCGCGCGGAAACACGCCTCTTCCTGTGGAAGTACCGGCACGCAATCGGCTCGAAGCGGTGACACACCGGTGCGACGAAACCGCGTATCGTCGACCGCGAGGGAGGTGGGTTGCAGCCCCTCCCTCGGGTGGGGGTATGGTTTTTCGACGGGCGGCCGGGCGGCGGCCGGCGGCCCGGGCCTCTCAGCGGTGGCCGAAGTGGTGAGCAGGCGGGAGGGCGCCGAAGACGTCGGCCTCGTCGGCGCAGCGCCGCGCCAGCGGGCCGAGGGACTCCAGCTTCCGCACCAGGACGTTCTGGTTCCGGTCGACCCGCTCGAAGCGGCCGTGCGCCAGCAGCAGCGGCTCGGCCCGCACCAGCGGACGGAACCGCTCGTAGACGCCCGGCGGGACGATCAGGTTCACCTGGCCGAGCTCGTCCTCGAGGAGCATGAACACCACGCCGTTCGCCGTCGCGGGCCGTTGGCGCGCCACCGCCATCCCGGCGACCGTGACGAGCCGCCCGGCCGGCAGCTCCGCCAGCTCGCCGGTCGAGAGCGTCCCCTCCGGCAGGTGCGGCCGCAGCAGCGACAGCGGGTGCACGCCGACCGAGAGGCTCGTCGTCCGGTAGTCGGCGAGCATCCGCTCCCACCGGGTCTGCTCCCGCAGCGCAGGGGTCTCGGCCGTCGGGTCGAGCGGCAGCGCGAGCTGGCTCTCCTCACCCCCGCTCCCGGGCACCGTCTGCGCCCGCGGCGCGAAGCCGAGCTCCCACAGCAGCGCCCGCCGCCCCGCCCGGCCGAGACCGTCGCACGCGCCGGAGGCGACCAGAGCCTCCAGCCGGGCGCGGTCGAGCCCCGTCCGCTGCGCCAGCTCCCGCAGGCCCGTGAACGGCCCGCCCCGCTCGCGCTCCACCGCGACCGTCTTCGCCTCCTCCTCGCCGAGCGAGCGCACGTACTCGAGGCCGATCCGCACCGCCTCGCCCTCGAGCGCGCACTCCGCCCTACTGCGGTTGACGTCGGGCGAGCGAACCTCCACCCCACGCCGCTGCGCGTCGCGTACGAGCGAGGCCGGCGGGTAGAACCCCATCGGCTGAGCGTTCAGCAGCGCGCACAGGAACTCGGCCGGATGGTGGTGCCGCAGCCAGGCCGACTGGTACGCGAGCAGCCCGAACGCGGCCGCGTGCGACTTCGGGAAGCCGAAACCCGAGAAGCCGACGAGCTTGTCGAAGACGGCGTCTGCGCCCTCGGCGGCGACCCCACGCGCGACCGCGCCGTCGACGAACCGGCCGCGGAACGCCTCGATCGCCTCGAGCGAGCGCTTGCGGCTCATCGCGCGCCGCAGCCCTTCCGCCTCGCCGATCGAGAAGCCGGCAAGCGCCGTCGCGACCTCGAGCACCTGGTCCTGGAAGACGATCACGCCGAGGGTCTCCCGCAGCGGCCCCTCCAGCAGCGGGTGGTCGACGGGCGGCACGAAGCCAGGGTCCTCGCGCAGCTGCTGGCGGTTCGCGATGTACGGGTGGACTGCGCCGCCCTGGATCGGCCCCGGCCGCACGAGCGCGACCTGGATCGTCAGGTCGTCGAGGCTCTCCGGCCTCGTCTGCAGGAGCGACTGCATCTGCGCGCGGCTCTCGATCTGGAAGACGCCGATCGTGTCCGCGGCCTGGATCTCGCCGTAGACGGCGGGGTCGTCGAGCGGAATGCGCGAGAGGTCGATCGTCTCCCCGTGGACACGCGCGACCTGCTCGACGCAGTCCTCGACCGCCGAGAGCATTCCGAGGCCGAGCAGGTCGATCTTCAGGAAGCCGGCGTCCGAGCACGAGTCCTTGTCCCACTGGCACAGCTGCCGCCCAGCCATCGCCGCCGGTTGCACCGGGACGAGCTCGACGAGCGGGCGGGTCGAGATCACCATCCCGCCCGGGTGCTGCGAGACGTGGCGCGGCAGCCCGCCGATCTCGCCGCAGAGCTCGACGAAGGCGCGCCAGCGCGGCGACGCGAGCTTCGTCTCCGCATCCGGGAGCCTGGCAATCTCGTCGCCCACCCGGTACGGGTTCCCGTCGGTGAGCCGCGCGAGCCGCTCGAGCTCGCCGAACGGCAGGCCGAGCGCCTTGCCGACGTCGCGGATCGCGCCGCGGGCGTGGTAGGTCGAGAAGCTCGCGACGAGCGCCGAGTGCTCGTGGCCGTAGCGCTCGCAGACGGCGACGATCAGCTTCTCGCGGATGTCGCGCGGGAAGTCGAGGTCGATGTCCGGCACCGAGGCCATCTCCCGGTTCAGGAAGCGGCCGAGCGAGAGCCCGGCGTGCACCGGGTCGACGTGCGAGAGGCCGGTCAGGTAGCAGACGATCGAGCCGACGGAGCTGCCGCGGCCCCGGCCCGGGGGCAGGACGCCGCGCGCGACCGAGCCGCCGCGCACCTCGACGGCGCACTCCCGCGCCAGCTCGAGCACCTCCCAGTGCAGGAGGAAGAACCCGGCCAGGCCGAGCTCGTCGATCAGCGCCAGCTCCTCGTCGAGGCGTCCGCGTGCGCGGCGGGCATGGCCGTTCGCGTCGCCGTAACGCTCAGCGAACGCGCCGTCGCACACGCGCGCGAGCTGCCGGATCGCCGGCTCGCCGGTGTCGGAGAAGTCCGGGTAGCGGTAGCCGAGGCCCTCGGTCAGGTCGAACTCGAGCCGCTCCGCCAGCTCGCCCGTGCGGCGGACCGCGTCGCGGTCGAGCGGGAAGCGCTCCTCGAGCTCCGCCGGCGAGACGAGGACGCTCTCGCGGTTCCCCCGTCGCTCGGCCTCGCAGCCGTCGAGCGAGGTGCGGCAGCGGATCGCCACCAGCGCGTCCTGCAGCGAGGCCCGCCGCGGATGGTGCGCGTGCACGTCCCCGGTCGCGACCGTCTCGACCCCGAGCGCCTCCGCGAGGTCCCGCAGCGCCGCGAGTCGGCGCGCGTCGCCGCGCTCGTAGGGCCGCTGCAGCTCGACGAAGAAGCGGTCTCGCCCGAACGCGCGGGCGAGCGCGGCGGCGCCGTTCGGATCGCGCAGCCCGAGCCCGTGCCGCGCGCAGCCCGAGAGGCAGACGAGGCCCTCGTTCAGCTCGGCCAGCAGCGCCGCGTCCAGAGCCGGCTCCGTCGGTTCCGCCGGGCGCGCGCGGGTGTCGGCGTGCGCGGCGGTCAGCAGCCGGCAGAGGTTCGCGTAGCCCGCGGCCGACTCGACCAGGAGCGTCACGTGCGAGCCGTCCGTCAGCGTCACTTCGGCGCCGGTGATCGGCCTCACGCCCAGCGCCTTCGCCGCGTGCGCGAACTCGAGCGACCCGTAGACGCCGTCGTGGTCGGTCAGCGCGAGCGCTTCGTAGCCGAGCTCGGCCGCGCGCGCCGCCAGCTCCTCGGGCAGCGAGGCGCCGTCGAGGAACGAATAGGCTGAGTGCGCATGCAGCTCGACGACCACCGGCCGCTCCTAGTCGAGCCCGGCGAGGGCGAGACCGTCACCGACCGTCCCGAGCGGACGCTGCGCATCCTGGCCGAGCTCGACGACCTGATCGTGACCTGGTTCCGCTACGAGCCCGGCGAGAAGGGGCCGGACCCGCACGTCCACCACCACCACACCGACGCCTTCTACGTGCTGGAGGGCGAGATCGAGGTGTCGCTCGGGCCGGAGCTGCAGACCGTGCGCGCGACGCCTGAGAGCTTCGCCGCGGCGCCGCCGGACGTCGTCCACACGTTCCGCAACGCGAGCGACGCGACCGCGGTCTTCCTCAACCTCCACGTGCCGTCGCTGGGCTTCGGCGACCACATGCGCGGCCGGAACCCCGCCTTCGACCAGCACGACCCACCCGCCGACGGCGGACGCCCGTTCGCGGACGCGGTCTTCGCCGAGCCGGGCAGCGCGGAGACGCTCGAGCACGAGACGAGCAGGCATCACATCCTCTGCGACCTGCCGCAGCTGACCGCGATCGACATGACCTTCCGGCCGGAGTTCGAGGGCGTCGACCCGCACACCCATCCCGACCACACCGACGCCTTCTACGTGCTCGACGGCCAGGTCGAGTTCCGCGTCGGCGACGAGCCGCGCGTGGCCGGGCCCGGGACGTTCGTCGCCGCGCCGCCAGGCGCGGTCCACGGCTTCGCCGTCGCGGAAGCGCAGCCGATCCGGCTCCTGAACCTGCACGCGCCGCCCGGCGGCTTCGTCGACCGACTGCGCGCCTGACCCCGTCACACCCCGCGCTGGCTGAACCAGCCGCCGACCTCCTCGTCCAGGAACACCACCGCGTGCTCGCCGCCCGCCAGGACGACGTCGAAGTACCGCCGCGAGACGGGGTCCTCCGTCCACCAGCGGTCGACCACGCGCCACTCCTCGCGTACCAGCGCGACCTCCGCTCGGTTCACACGCCTCGGAGAGCCGTCCACATGCGCCTCCACGCGCACGCAGACCGGCTCGTTTATCCGCCGCACCGGCGAAGCCGGCACGGCTCTTATGGCCGGCATCGCAAGCGACGATCCGGACGTCGCACTGGCAAAGCCAGCACGACTTTTGAACGGCATCGCAAGCGATGCCTCAGTCGTCGCGCGGAACCAGAAGCGCGCGCTGCTCGGGCAGGCGTGACCACGGTGCGACCTCGACGACGGTGCAGACGGACCCCGATCCGGTTCCGGCACGGACCTGGCGGAGGCCCTCGGAGAGATGTGCCCGCAGCTCGTCGCCCTCGGGCCGCACGAGCTCGAGCTGGTTGCCGACCGACTCCGCGAGCACGAGCGCCTCGAGCCGCAGCATCACGATCGGCGCCGGCAGGTCGTTGAGCTTCGGCGCGAGCGCGGTGCGGAGGCGGGCGGGATCGGCGGTGGCGTCGCGAAGCGTCACCGTCCGCCGCCACGAGCCGCCGCCGACCAGGCGCCCCGCAAGCGCAAGCTTGCGCAGGGCCCGCCCGCCTCGCTCCGGCCGGGCCAGCAGCCGGTCGAGCAGGACGCCGAGCGAGCGGCGCAGCGTGAGCTCGTTGCCGACCGCCTCCGGAAACTCGAGCGTCTCGAAGAGCTCGGCCGCAGGCCTGCGCCCACGTACGCGCCGCTTCGAGCCGCCCCTCGCCAGGCTCCAGGCGCGCCGGCCGTCCGGCCCCAGACGTTCGGCCACTGCGCCACCCGGAAGCCCGGCAAGCTCGCCAAGCCTCTTGACCCCCAGCTCCTTCAACTCTTCCTGGCGCTGCGCCTCGAGCGGCAGCAGGCCGACCGGTAGCGGCGCGAGGAACTCGCGCGTCCGCTCGTCCGAGACGACCAGCGCCTGCCCCGAGCGCGCGACGTTCGCAGCGGCCAGCGCCGTGAACTTGCGCGTCGCCGCGCCGATCCGCGCATCCCAGCCCGGGCCGACGGCCTTCAGCGCCCGCTTCAGCGCCGGCTCGAGCCCGCCGTAGAGGCGCTCCACCCCGCGCGTCTCGAAGTACGCGCAGCCGGGCTCCGCGGAGTCGACCGAGAAGCCCGCGTCCTCGAGCGCCCGCACGATCTCCTCCCACGCCTCCTCGGCCGCGGCCGGGTCGGGATCGACGAGTTGCAGCGACGGGCACATCGCGAGCGCCTCGCCCAGCCGCATCCCCGGCTGGACGCCCGCGGTCTCCGCGGACGTGGTGACGGAGCCGACGAGCGCCTCGGAGCCGGGCTCCGGGGCGAGCGCAGCAGGCTCGAGCTGCAGCCGGGGCCGCTCACGCAGCGCCGCGCGAAGCTCGAACCCGGGGACGACGAGGCAGGCGATCATGGGAACGTATGTTCTACACGAACAGACGTTCGCTGTCAAATCGGCCTGGCTGAGCCGAAAACCGCAGGCGGATGCGGCCTGCCCGGGGAGCAAGCCGCATCCGCTCGGCGACTAGTGGTGGTGGTGGTGACGGTGACCGGCCGGGACGAACTCGAGCCCGTCGACCGTGTCGTCGATCGCCCCGAACGGCTGGAACCCCGCGTTGTACGTGGTTCCGTCCAACCGGTACGGGACGACCATGCCGCCCTCCATTCCGACCCAGAGCACCTTGCTCTCGCCGTCCCAGGCAAGGCCGCCGGCGAGGTTCGGGACCGTGAAGCGAGGAGTGAAGGTGTTCGTCGTGGGATCCCACGTGCCGACCTGCTTCGGGCCCCACTTCGAGATCCAGATCTCGCGGCCGTGGCCGTGATGGCCGTGATGCGACCAGGTCCTGCCCGCGGTCGAGCGATGGTGACGGTCGCCGTGGTGGCCGTCCCCATGCTCGTCCTCGTGGTGGCGGGTGACGAACGTCATCCCGACCACCGTGCTTTGCGCGTACGTCTGGAGCAACGCACCCGTCGCGGCGTCGACCTTCTCGATCGCGCCCGAGTAGTGCGCGTGGTACAGCACCCGCCCGGCCACGATCATGTCCTCGCTGCAGCAGCCGGGCGCGAAGCCCGCGACGACGCTGCCGAGCAGCGCCCCGCTGTACGAGATCTTCCGGATCGTGTTGCTGTACGGATCGCCGGAGTACAGGAAGCCGCCGGCGTCGGCCATGCCGTTGATCGGGTAGCTCGTCGTGAGTAGCCCGCCCCCGACCACGTTCGGCCCGTCGGTGCGAAACCGGCCCAGGCGGTCCGGCCCGTTCACGGCGCCGCCGAACTCCTCCGTGTCGGTCCCCGTGAACAGGAACCCACGGTGGTGATGGCCGTGATGGCCGTGAGCTCCGGCCGGAGGCGCGCCGACGGCGAAGAAGGCGCCGAACACACAGATGACAAGGATCCTGCGGAACACAGCAGGTTCACCCCCTTCTCGTGCGTGACTCAGCCGCCCCGAGGCGAGCTGGTGCCTGCGCCGGGCGGGAGGCCCGGACGGCGAGCGACTGCCGCAGAGTCGGAATGGCGACCGAGCGGCCACGAGCGACTCTCCCTTGGACTCGCCGATTGTCCCAGCACGCGCCAGGGCCTGCAAGGCCGCGGGCTCACCACACTCCCGGGAAGAGGCGCGCGCGGCTCGCGGCGAAGCGGCGGTACGGCTCGCCGAGGCCATCGAGCAGGGCGTCCTCCTCGACCCGGATGCGGTAGACGAGCCCGAGCGTCGGCACCACGGCGATCACGGCCAGCGCCGCCCAGTTGCCGAGCGCGAGCCCGAGACCGAGGAACGTCAGGATCAACCCGGTGTACGAGGGATGCTGCACCCAGCGGTAGGGGCCGCGGTCGACGACGGTCTGGCCGGACTGCACGCGGACGTCGGTCGTGAAGAAGCGGCCGAGCGTCGAGACCGCCCACTGGCGGATCGCGATGCCCGCGCACATCAGCACGAGGCCGACGACGAACACCGCCCAGCGCGCGTCCCCGGGGACCGCGGCGCCCGGCGCCCGCCTCGTCAGCAGCACCGCCCCCGCCACGCCGCCGAGCGCCGTCGCCTGGACGACGCGCATGCTCATGCGGTCCAGGCGCGATCCCTCCCGATTGCGGTCGCTGCGCAGTCGCACCCGCACCTCCGAGAGGAGGAAGACGCCGACCACCAGGTCGAACGCGATCCGCGCCCCCTGGTGGTCGAGCGGCAGCGAGGTCACCCGTCGGCGGACGGCGCGGCCGCGTACTCCTCGTCGGTGACGTGGTCGCCCCACGTGACCGTCTTGCCGTCGTCGTCGGGCGGGTGGATCGCGACGTGAACCATGAACCGCGTCGGCGCCGCGCCGTGCCAGTGCTCCTCGCCCGGCTCGAAGAAGACGCGGTCGCCGGGCCCGATCAGCTCGACCGGGCCGCCGCGCCGCTGGCAGAGGCCGACGCCCTCCGTGACCCAGATCGTCTGGCCGTTCGGGTGCGTGTGCCAGGCCGTTCGCGCGCCCGGCGTGAAGTGGACGTTGGCCGCGGCGACCCGGAACCCTCCGGCCGGCTCGGCCACCGTGTCGATGAACACCGTGCCCGTGAACCAGTCGCCCGGCCCTGCCGCGGTCTCGAGGATGTTCCTCGTGATCTGCATGGGCTTCCTCCTTTCCGGCGCTAGTCTCGCCGAGCTTGACATCCGTACCTAGGTACAGGCGTAAGGTGGCGTAGACATGCGGATCGGCGAGCTTGCACGGAGGGCGGGAGTGAACATCGAGACGCTCCGCTACTACGAGCGCCGCGGGCTGCTGGCCGAGCCGCCGCGCGGGCCGAACGGGCACCGGGAGTACGACGAGGAGACGGTGCGCTTCGTGCTCGCGGTCAAGGAGGCGCAGGGGCTGGGCTTCACGCTCTCCGAGATCGCCGAGCACACGCGCCTCACGCGCGGCGGCGACGCGCAGGAGTCGATCCGGATCAGGCTCGCGCAGAAGATCGACGAGGTCGATGCGAAGCTCGCGAGCCTCCAGCGCGTGCGCGACGAGCTCGCGCGGGTGCTCGGCTGCGCCTGCGACTCGCTCGACCACTGCACCTGCGGCGCGGCCTACCTCGCGCGCGGCGGGCGCGACCCGCGGCTCGGGTCGCTCCTGCACGTCACGAACGGCGAGAGCGCCGGCAACACGCTGCGGCAGACGGCGCTCGGAGGAGCGGTGCTCTCGTGGCAGGACGTCCTGCACGAGGGCCCGGTCCCGGACGTGACGCCCGCCGAGCTGCGGCGCGTGCGCGCGCGCTTCCTGAGTGAGTGCGGCTGGGGCTCCGAGCGCTCGCTGCTCGACGCGTTCGAGCGTCGGGACCGCCTCTACGAGCACGCGCTCGACGCGGGCACGGAGATCGTCCTCTGGTTCGAGCACGACCTCTACGACCAGCTCCAGCTGCTGCAGGTGCTCGCGGGAGCGCGCGAAGGTGGTGTCGAGCTGATCCAGGCGGACGACCATCTCGGGCCCCTCCACGCCGACGAGATCGAGGCGCTCTGGCCTCGGCGCGTGCGGGTGACGGCGGAGATGCTCGACCTCGCGCGGGAGTCATGGGACGCGTTCCGCGCACCGGAGCCCACGGCGCTGGCCCGGCTGCTCCACCGCGACACCTCGGCCCTCCCCCACCTCGGGGCCGCGACGCGGCGGCTGCTGGAGGAACTCCCGGACGCGCGGAGCGGCCTCTCGCGCACGGAGCGCCAGCTGCTCGAGCCGCTCGTCGACGGGCCGCGCCGGCCGGGAGAGCTCTTCGTCGAGAGCCAGTCGCGCGAGGACGCGGCGTTCGCCGGCGACACCTGGGTCTGGAAGCGCCTGGCCGAGCTCCAGCCGCTCGTCGAGAAGCTGCCGCCTCCGCCGCCGCTCGGCGACGTGCACGCGTTCCTGGCCGCGCCGGTCGCGCTGACGCCGCTGGGGCGCGACGTCCTCGCCGGGAAGGCCGACCGCGTCGGGGCCGCGCCCCTCGAGCGGTGGCTCGCCGGCACGCGGCTCGGCGGCGAGCGCGACTGGCGCTGGAACGGCGTCGCGGTCGAGCTGCGCGGCTAGGCGACGACCTCGGCGGCCGGCCCGACCATCCGCGTGAAGCGCGGGACGACGTCGAGGACGGCCTCCTGTGCGCAGAAGGCGATGTCCTTCTCGAGTCCGGGCGGCCCGTAGGTGCGGGCGTTGATGCCGTCGAGCGCGGTCGCGAAGCGCTCGGCGATCACCTCCGCCGCGATCGCCGCGTCGGTGCGCTCCCCGCCGACGAGACGCACGATCCGCCCGGCGCAGTAGGCGTCGTCGATCGCGAAGGCGCCCTTGTAGCCCGCGCAGAGCACGGTCACGTCCTCGCCGCGGTCGCGCGCGTGGGCCGAGACGGCCTCGAGGTTCCGCAGGGCGCCGAGCACGACGTCGTCGCACGCCTCCGCGGCGGCGACGATCGAGCGCGTCCCGTTCGTGGTCGAGAGGATCAGCGTCTCCGCCCGGGGCTCCCGGAACTCGCGCGGCGACGCGCCCGCGTCGAAGGCGTCGACTCGCTTCGCCTCCCGTTCGCCGCCGGTGATCGCGTCGTCGCCCAGCTCGGCGCGCAGGGCGAGCGCGTCGTCGATCTCGGCGCAGCAGAGGACGCGCCGGTAGCCGGCCGCGAGGGCCTGCGCGATCGTCGAGGTCGCGCGCATCACGTCCACCACGATCCCGAGCTGCGCCTGGGCCGCCTCCGAGGGCGTGAAAGCGACGTGACAGCGCATGCCGTCACTACGCTACTGCAGGTTTTCGCCCGTGCCCTACTGCTATCGACACCCCAACCGCGAGACGTTCGTCTCGTGCTCCGAGTGCGGGCGCCCGATCTGCGCCGAGTGCATGACCCCCGCGCCCGTCGGGCAGCGCTGCCCCGAGCACTCGGGCAAGCCGCAGGGGGCGCGCCGGGTCAGCGCCGGCATGCGGCGCGGGACCTTCGAGGGCACCGGCGCGCTCGCGACGAAGACGCTGATTGCCGTCAACGTCGTGATCTACGTCATCACGGCGGCCCAGGGCGCCGGCTTCAACAGCCCGGGCGGCTCGCTCTACCTCAGGTGGGTGCTGTTCGGCCCGCTGGTCGCGAGCGGCGACTGGTGGCGGCTGATCACGAGCGCGTTCCTGCACGCGAGCCTGCTGCACATCGCCTTCAACATGTACTTCCTCTGGTTCGTCGGCTCGGCGGTGGAGGCGGCGCTCGGCCGCGGCCGCTTCCTGCTCATCTACTTCGTGTCGGCGCTCGCGGGCTCGGCCGGGGCGCTGGTGCACACACCGAACGCGCCGGTCGTCGGCGCCTCCGGCGCGATCTTCGGGATCCTCGGGGCGGCGCTCGTGCTCGAGCGGCAGCGCAACTACGTGCTCGGCGGCTCCGCGGCGGCGCTGATCGTGATCAACCTGATCCTCAGCTTCACGCTGAACAACATCTCGATCGGCGGCCACATCGGCGGCCTGATCGGCGGGGTCCTCTGCACGCTCATCCTGTCGAAGTTCGGCCGCGGCCACGCCGCCTACAGCCGCGTCGGCCTCTGGGGAATCGCCGGAGTTGTCGCGGTCGGCCTGCTCAGCATCGCGATCGCGTACTGGAGCGTCTAGCTCGCGGTCTCAGCCGCCCCGTTCCATCGCGTAGACGCGGTCGAGCTTGTCGTGGAACGCGCGGTCGGTGCCCGGGCCGCCGTTCAGCATGTCGGCGAACCCGTCCCAGGCGAAGAACGTGTCGTTGCCCGCACCGCCGTAGATCGCGTCGCGGCCGTGGTCGCCCTGGAGCTTGTCGTTGCCGAGCCCGCCGAAGAGGACGTCGTTGCCGTCCCCGCCGTTGAGCTGGTCGGCGCCCGGCCCGCCCTTGAGCACGTCGTTCCCGCTGTTGCCGTCGAGCAGGTCGTTCCCGCCGAGCCCGCAGATCACGTCGCGCTTCGGCGTCCCGAACAGCAGGTCGGGGCCGGGCGTGCCCACGATCGTGCAGGCCCCCGCCGCATGGTGCGTCGCGTGGGCGTTCCGGACCAGGAAGAGCGAGACGGTGAGGAAGAGCACCGCGGTCACCTTCATTCGCTGCTCGATGGGGTTCATGGAAGCTCGTCCTTTCGCCCGTGGTCGATCTCCTCGGAGATCGGCTCGCACGGCCCCTGCCGCGATCCCTCGGGCGAGGAAGATCCCGGCAATACTGGGCGCGTGCGCAGGCTCTTCGTCGTCATCGCGCTCGGGCTCGTCCTCGTTCCGTCCGCCGCCGCCCGCGTCTCGCTCGGCGTCCTCGGCAACCCCGGCCGCTTCGCCGCGCAGACCGGCCAGCGGACGACGGTGAGCCACGTGATCCTCGGCTGGAACCAGGGAAACACGTGGGGCGCGCGGCTGGCCGTCCAGCTCGCCACGCACGGCCCCGTCCCGATGGTCGGGTTCACGACCTCGCGCGGCTGGCCCCACCCGTACGAGGCGATCACGCCGCTCGGCGTCGCGCGCGGCCGCGGCGACGACTACCTCACCGCGCTGAACCGCGCGATCGCCGTCTGGGGCCGGCCGGTCTACGTCCGCCCGTTCCCGGAGATGAACGGCCACTGGAACGCGTACTGCGCCTACACCTCGAGCGGGCGCCTGAAGGATCGCGCCCACTCGACCGCGAGCTTCCGCAAGGCCTTCGCGCGGGTCTACCTGCTCCTCCACGGCGGCACCGCCGAGTTCCTGAACGCGCGCCTGCGCCGGCTCGGCCTCCCCGGGGTCGCCCACGACTTCGAGCGGAACACGCTCCCCGACCTGAAGGTGATCTGGAACCCGCAGGGCTACGGCAGCCCGAACGTCCCCGGAAACCGCGCGCAGGCGTACTACCCCGGCAACCGCTACGTCGACGTGGTCGGCAACGACCTCTACGACATCCGCGGCAAGGCCGAGTGGGCCGCGAACGACCGGCTCTACCGGGCGCACCCGTCCAAGCCGTACGCGTTCCCCGAGTGGGGCCTCTGGGGGATCGACGACCCCGCCTTCGTCCGCCGCATGGGCGCCTGGGCGCGCGCGCACCGGCGGCTCGAGCTGCTCGCCTGGTACGAGAGCAAGGCCGGCTCGATCTTCGACCTCGCCGACAAGCCCCGGAGCCGAGCGGCGTACCGCCGCTCGATCACGCCGCTCTCGTGAGACGGCCGCACCGGCAAAGCCGGTGCGGCCTCTAGGGCGGCGTCGCAAGCGAGCGCCTTGGTAGGTGAGTTACGGCCTGACTACGAGGCCGGCCGGTTCGTGATGTGGACGTAGATCTTGTCCCCGCCGCAGTCGTCCCGCAGCGCCACCTGGCCGCTGCGGCCCTCGCCGCTCCACGAGACCTCCGAGTCGTGATCCTCGAGCTCCTCGAAGAGGACCTTGTAGCCGGCCGCTCCGAACTCCTTCACGTACTCGTCGTGCGCCTCCTTCAGGTCGCCCTTCCAGTAGCCCTCGACGACCTCGGTGGGCCCTTGCGTCGACTGCTTCGTCAGGGTGGTGTTCTCGACCATCGGGAAGCTCGGCGGGAGATTCGGCGCCTCCGACAGCGCCGTCCCGTTGCACGCCTTCTGCGCCTGGGGGTTCGCCGGCTCCGACTCCTTCTCTCCTCCGCCGCCGCAGCCGGCCGCCGCCAGCAGGGCAAGGGCGAGCGCGGAGAGCAGTGCAACCTGCCTCATTGCGTCCTTTCCAGGATCCCCGGCGCGGGATCCTAACCGGCTCAGCCGCCGGCGGTGACCGCTTCGACGCCAGCCTCGGCCAGGGCGGCCTGCGCCGCCGCGAGCCGCGCCACCGGCACGCGGTAGGGCGAGCAGCTCACGTAGTCGAGCCCGAGGCCGTGGCAGAACGCGACCGAGTCGGGCTCGCCGCCGTGCTCGCCGCAGATGCCGAGCTTGAGGTCGTCCTTGACGCCGCGGCCGCGCTCGACGCCGATCCGCATCAGGTCGCCGACGCCGCTCTGGTCGAGCGTCTCGAACGGGTTGCGCCGCAGGACGCCGTCCTCGAGGTAGCGCGTCAGGAACTTCCCCTCCGCGTCGTCGCGCGAGAAGCCGAGGGTCGTCTGGGTCAGGTCGTTCGTGCCGAACGAGAAGAAGTCCGCGTGCTCGGCGATCTCGTCCGCCCGGATGCACGCGCGCGGGAGCTCGATCATCGTCCCGCAGAGGTACTCGACCTCGTCGTTCTCCTCCCGGGCGGTCTCGACGGTGAGCTCCCGGAGCCGCTTCAGCTCCTCTGCGAACCCGACGAGCGGGTGCATGATCTCGACGAGCGGCGCCTCGCCCGTGCGCTCCTCGACGGCGGCGGCCGCGCGGACGATCGCCCGCACCTGCATCTCGTAGATCTCGGGCCAGAGCAGGCCGAGGCGGCAGCCTCGTGTGCCGAGCATCGGGTTCGACTCCTGCAGCGCCTTGATCCGCTCACGCAGCCGCTCGTCCCGAGCCTCCTCGAGCGGCGGCAGGAACTCGTGCAGCGGCGGGTCGAGCAGCCGGATCGTCACCGGCAGGCCCGCCATCGCCTCGAAGATGCCCTCGAAGTCGGACTGCTGGTGCGGCAGCAGCCGGTCGAGCGCGCTGCGCCGCTCGTCCTCGCCCGCGGCCATGATCATCTCCCGCACCACCGGGAGCCGGTCCTCGGCCATGAACATGTGCTCGGTCCGGCAGAGGCCGATCCCCTGAGCGCCGAACTCGCGGGCCTTGGCGGCGTCCTCGGGCGTGTCGGCGTTCGCGCGCACCTTCAGCCGGCGCAGCTCGTCGGCCCAGCCCAGGATCGTCTCGAAGTCCTCGTTGATCTGCGGCGGGACGAGGTCGACCGCGCCGACCACCACGCGGCCGGTGCCGCCGTCGATCGTGATCACGTCGCCCTCGGCGAGCCCGTGGCCGCCGATCACGAGCGTGCGCGCGTCGAGGTCGATCGTGAGCCCCTCGCAGCCTGCAACGCACGGCTTGCCCATCCCGCGCGCGACGACCGCCGCGTGCGAGGTCATGCCGCCGTGCGCGGTGAGGATGCCCCCCGCCTGCAGCAGTCCGTGGATGTCGTCCGGGGTCGTCTCCCAGCGGACGAGGATCACGCTCTCCCCCGCCTTGCCCCGCTCCTCGGCGGTGTCGGCGTCGAGCACGACGGCGCCGCACGCGGCCCCCGGCGAGGCGTTGAGGCCGCGCGCGGCGACCTCGAGCTCCGCCTTCGGGTCGATCATCGGGTGCAGCAGCTGGTCGAGCTGCGCCGGGTCGATGCGGACGACGGCGTCCTCGCGCGAGATCAGGCCCTCCTCGACCATCGAGACCGCCGCCTTCAGCGCGGCCGCGGCCGTGCGCTTCGCCGAGCGGGTCTGCAGCAGGAAGAGCCGGCCCTCCTCGACGGTGAACTCGATGTCCTGCATGTCGCGGTAGTGCTGCTCGAGCCGCTGCATCGTGTCCGTCAGCTGCCCGAACGCCTCGGGAAGCCGCTTCTGCATGGCCTCGATCGGCTCCGGCGTCCGGATTCCCGCGACGACGTCCTCCCCCTGCGCGTCGGCGAGGAACTCGCCGTAGAGCCCCTGCTCGCCGGTGGACGGGTCGCGCGTGAACGCGACGCCGGTGCCCGAGCCCTCGCCCTTGTTGCCGAAGACCATCTGCACGACGTTCACGGCGGTCCCGAGGTCGTCCGGGATCCGGTGCGCCCGCCGGTAGACCTGGGCGCGGGGCGTGTTCCACGACTCGAACACCGCACGTACGGCCTGCGCCAGCTGCCCGCGCGCGTCCTGGGGGAACGGCGAGCCGGTCTCGTCCTCGTAGATCCGCTTGAACGTCGCGACGAGCTCGCGCAGGTCGTCGTCGCCGAGCTCGACGTCCTGCTGCACCCCGCGCGCGGCCTTGAGGTCGCCGAGCGCCTGCTCGAAGCGGTGGCCGTCGATGCCCGTCACGACCTCGCCGTACATCTGGATCAGGCGCCGGTACGAGTCGTAGGCGAAGCGCGCGTTGCCGGTGGTCGCGGCCAGGCCCTCCACGGCGTCGTCGTTGAGGCCGAGGTTGAGGATCGTGTCCATCATCCCCGGCATCGAGATCGCCGCACCCGAGCGCACGGAGACGAGCAGCGGGTCGCGCGGGTCGCCGAAGCGCTTGCCGCTCCTGCGCTCGAGGGCGTCGATGTGCTCGTCGATCTCGCCAGGGAGCCCGTCCGGGAGCTCCTCCCCGCGCGCGATCATGTAGGCGCGGCAGGCGTCGGTCGTGATCGTGAAGCCCGCCGGCACCGGGATGCCCAGCTGCGTCATCTCGGCCAGGCCGATGCCCTTGCCGCCGAGGAGCTCGCGGCCACCCTCGGAAGGCTCGTCGAAGTCGTAGACGTAGCGCCCTCTCCCCCGCATCCCGATGAATCTTCCCACAGCCGGGGGCAGCCGCACGAGAACCATCCGAGCCGCACCGGCGTAAGCTCGGGAGGATGAAGCGCCTGCTCCTCGCGGTCTCTGCCGCGCTCGTGCTCGGCGCGGCGCCGGGAGCAGGCGGAGCACCGGCGCCGAGCCGCATCGTCTTCGCGCTCGAAGGCGGGAGCGGGCCAAGCGCGGACCTGACGAGCCTCTACACGGTTCGCCCCGACGGGACCGGCCTCCGCCGGCTGACGATTCCGCCCACGCTGCAGGCGCTGGGCGGCGACTCCGGCCCGGCCTGGGGCCCGCGCGGACGCCGGATCGTCTTCGAGCGGAACCTGCCGTACTGGGGCAGCGACCGGATGCGCCTGATGTCGGTCTCGGCCCGCGGCGGCGCCCCCACGCGGCTCACCAGCGGGCCGTTCGACGCCATGCCGTCGATCTCGCCGGACGGGCGGCGGGTCGCCTTCACCCGGGTGCAGGAGTCGCTCGTCCAACGGACGGCCGGGCTCTACACCGTCGACCGCGCGGGGAGGAACCTGAGAGGGCTCGTCACGGACGGCATCGACCTCTCGTCCGACTGGTCGCCCGACGGACGGACGATTGCCTTCTCGCGCCTGGCCGGGGCCGACTCGCCGATCGAGGGGGCGACGCTCTCCCTCGCGAACGCGGACGGCTCCGGGGCGCGGCAGCTCGGCCCCACGCCGCTGCGCGGGGTCTCGCCCGCCTGGTCGCCCGACGGCAGGCAGCTCGCGTTCGTCTCGTTCGCCGACGGGAACGGGCCGTCGTGCGAGGCCGCGTCCTGCCCGCCGAGCGGCGAGCTGTACGTCGTCCGCGCCGACGGCACCGGCCTCGCGCGCCTCACGCACAGCCGCGCCGACGACGAGCGCCCGACGTGGTCGCCCGACGGGCGGCGGATCGCGTTCTCGAGCGGCTACTCCCTGCGGCGGCAGGGCCATGCGCGCTGGCTGATGGTGATGCCAGCGACCGGCGGGCACGCGACGCGGGTCGGCCGCTTCGCGGGCGTCCTCGACCCGGCCTGGAGCCCGGCGGGCGTACGCTGAGCTCGAGCGGGTAGGCTGGCCCGATGAAGCTCGAGGGGGTCCACCACGTCACCGCGATCACCGGCAACGCCCCGCAGAACGTCGACTTCTACGCCCGCGTCTTGGGGCTGCGGCTCGTAAAAAAGAGCGTCAACCAGGACGATCCGACCGTCTACCACCTCTTCTACGGCGACGAGGAGGGCGCGCCGGGGAACGACATCACGTTCTTCGAGTATCCCGGGGCCCGCGAGGGCCGCGCCGGCGCGGGGATGGTGCACACGGTCGGCTGGCGCGTCGCCTCGCCGGAGGCGATCGACTTCTGGGAGGGCAGGCTCGCGGACGAGGGCATCGCCGGCGAGCGCTACCCCGACGGCGCCTTCGCGTTCCGCGACCCCGAGGGCCTGCGACACGCGCTCATCCCGCGCGAGACCGACGACGAGCCGTTGACGGCGGATCATCCCGAGGTGCCGAAGGAACTCGCGCTGCAGGGCTTCGACGGCGTGCGCGCGTACACGCACGACCCGGAGGCGAGCCGGCGCTTCCTCGAGGAGACACTCGCGTTCGAGCCCTCGGGCGAGGCGGGCTGGGAGGTGCGCGGCGAGCGGCGCGGCGGGCTCTACCTCTACGACACCTCCGACGAGCGCGGCGTCCCCGGCGCGGGCACCGTCCACCACGTCGCGTGGGCCTCGCCCATGGACGACGAGGAGGCCTGGCAGCGCCGGGTCGCCGAGAGCGGCGCGCACCCGACGCCGATCATCGACCGCTTCTACTTCAAGTCGGTCTACTTCCGCGAGCCGAGCGGGGTGCTGTTCGAGATCGCGACGATCGGCCCCGGCTTCACCGCCGACGAGCCGCTCGAGACCCTCGGCGAGAAGCTCTCGCTGCCGCCGAGCTACGAGCACCTCCGCGACCGGCTCGACGGCGTGCTGACGCCGCTGCCGGACATCCGCGCGCTCCGCGCAGCCAGGTGACGATCGGCCACCTCGAGCGGCCGGCCGACGGAGAGCCGGAGGGCCTGCTCGTCCTCTTCCACGGCCGCGGCGCCGACGAGCATGACCTCTACCCGCTGCTCGACCTGCTCGACCCGCGGCGGCGGCTGCTCGGCGTCACCCCGCGCGGGCCGCTCTCCCTGCCGCCCGGCGGCGCCCACTGGTACGCGGTCCGCGAGATCGGCTATCCGGATCCCTCGACGTTCCTGCCGACCTTCGAGGCGGTGGGCGCCTGGCTCGACGGCCTCTGGGAGACCACGGGGCTGGGCGCCGAGCGCACCGTCCTCGGCGGCTTCTCGCAGGGGGCCGTGATGAGCTACGCGCTGGGCCTCGGGCGGGGGCGGGCGAGGCCGGCGGCGCTCGTCGCGATGAGCGGGTTCGTCCCGACGGTTCCGGGCTTCGAGCTGGATCTCGAGTCGCCGCTGCCACGCGTCGCGATCGGGCACGGAACCTTCGACGACGTGATCTCGGTCGAGTGGGGCCGGCGGGCGCGGATCGAGCTGGAGGCGGCGGGGGCGGAGCCGCTCTACCGCGAATACCCGCTCCCCCACGCCGTCGACCCGCGCTTTCTCGCCGAGCTCGAGCCGTGGATCTCGGCGGCGCTCGGCGCGCCCGTGCCGCCGGCCGGCTGAGCGGCGCCTCCGTGCCCACCGACTGGACGCGGTACTACGACGCAGCGGGCACCGAGGCGCGACCGACGCTGCTCGAAGCGCTGAGGCGGTTCGACGAGGAGGAGCCGCGAGGGCGGTTCGCGGTCGACCTCGGCTGCGGCACCGGGCGCGACACGGTCGAGCTGCTGCGGCGAGGCTGGAGCGTGCTCGCCGTGGACGCGACCGCCGAGGCGATCGAGCGGCTCGAGGCCCGGCACGACCTCTCCGACGACGAGCGCAGGCGGCTGGAGACGCGCGTCTCGCGCTTCGAGGACGCCGAGTGGCCTGGAGCCGATCTCGTCAACTCGAGCTTCGCGCTGCCGTTCTGCCCGCCGAACGCCTTCCCCGCGGTCTGGGAGCGGATCGAGCGCTCGCTCCGCGGAGGCGGCCGGTTCTGCGGCCAGCTCTTCGGCGAGCGGGACGGCTGGTCGGGCGCGGACGACATGACGTTCCAGTCGCGGGACGAGCTCGAAGCCCTGCTCTCAGGGTTCGAGGTGGAACTCCTCGACGAGATCGAGGAGGACGGCGCGACCGCCGTCGGCGAGCCGAAGCGCTGGCACCTCTTCCACGTCGTAGCGCGTTTGCCCTAGCTGCGCACGGGCGGCCGGTAGTCGGGGTTGCGCCGAGCGCGGAAGTCGGCGAGCCACGCCAGCGCCCGCAGGCCCATCCAGATCGGCGTCAGCAGGACGTAGAACACCACCACCGCGGCGCCGAGGATCAGCCACCACGTCGTCCAGCGCCAGACCGGGACCGGCGGCTTCGGCTTCACCTGGCGCGGGCGCGCTCGGCGCGCGTGCCGTTCTCGGCGCGGCGCCGTTCGACGAGCCGGATGACCCGCGCCGCCGTCTCCTCGATCGACAGGTCGGAGATCTCGATCACCGGGCAGCCGAGCCGCCGGTGGATCGCCTCCGCTTCCTCGAGCTCCGCGTAGATCTCGAGCAGCTCCGCGTAGGCGCGCTCGCCGCCGCCGAGCCGGCGGGCGCGCTGCTTGCGGATCTCGCGCAGGCGCTCGGCGTCGATCGTGAGGCCGACGACCTTCGTCTGGTCGATCTGGAACAGCGCGGACGGCGGCTCGATGCCCTTCACCACCGGCACGTTGGCCGTGCGGTAGCCGAGGTAGCCGAGGTACATCGAGAGCGGCGTCTTGGAGGTGCGCGAGACCCCGACGAGGACGATGTCGGCGTCGTGGAGGCCTGCGCCGACGCCGTCGTCGAACTTGACCGCGAACTCGATCGCGGCCATGCGCTTGAAGTACTGCGAGTCGAGCGGCGGCCGCGCGCCGGGCTTCATCTTCGCCGCCACGCCGGCGACGCGGGCGACGGCCTCGATCGGGTGGCCGAGCAGATCGCAGTAGTGGAGCTTGTAGCGGCGGCAGAGCGCGCGGGCGGCTTCGCGCAGCTCCGGGTGGACGAGCGTATAGACGATCACCGCCGGACGCCCCTTCGCGCGGTTGAGCGCGAGGTGGAGGTCGTCGACGGTCTCGACCCGCGGGTGGCGGATCTCCTCGAACTCCTGCTCCGGGAACTGCGCCTCGAGGGCATGGACGAGCCTGACCGCCGTCTCGCCGGTGGAGTCGGAGATGACGTGCAGCTCGACCGGAGGCTTCGCGCTGGCCACCCACGGAGCCTAGCCGGGCGCCGAGGCGTCGTTGGCGCACATTCGTCACAGACGCGTGACAGACACGGCACAGTTCCGGCGGTACGCTCGCAGCGGGCGGCGGGTGGACCTCTCATCCCCACCCAGGGTGGGGCGCGCGCGCGTGAACCTCTTAACGGGCGCCGGGCGCGTGTGTCACCGGATCTTCAGCGGGGGATCTGCGAGAAGTCGCCGAGCTGGCCGAGGGCGTCGCGGACGTCGAGCAGCAGGCGCAGCCTGTTCGCCCTGACGGCCTCGTCCTCGTCCATCACCAGCACCTCGTCGAAGAACCGCTCCATCAGCGGCGCCAGCGTCGCGCCCGACTCGAGCGAGCGCCGCACGTCTCCGTCGACCTCGACCTGCGAGAGGCCGTCCGCGAGCGCCCGCTCGGCGTCCTCCTTGAGGAGCTCGCGATCGACCTCCCGCGCCGCATCCTCCGCCGCCCGCCCGGCCAGCCGGTGCGCGCGGTCATACGCCGTGTACACGCCCTCGAAGGCGTCCGACTCCCGCTCCTCGTACAGCGCCCGCGCGAGCGCCGCGACCCCGCCGAGATCCCCCGCCGCCGACGCGCGCGCCGCGCGCACGAACTCGACCGGCAGGTCGAGCAGCCCCTCGAGCCGCTCCTCGACGAACCCGCGGACCTCGTCCGGGAGCAGCGACCGTGGCACGGCGAGCCCGCCCTCGACCGCCAGCCGGTTCAGACCGATCGCCGCCCGCCGCAGGCCGTATGGGTCGCGCGAGCCCGACGGCCGGTGCCCGAGCGAGAACGACGTGGCCAGCGCGTCGAGCTTGTCGGCCGCCGCGAGC
>DASSQK010000028.1:0-20085 GCA_035702555.1 Gaiellaceae bacterium
GCCGGGCGGACGGCGGCGACGCGGATCTCGTTCTGCGTCAGCGTGCCGGTCTTGTCCGTGCAGATGACGGTGGTTCCGCCGAGCGTCTCGATCGCTTCGAGCCGCCGCACGATCGCGCCGCGCGCGGCCATCGCGCGGGCGCCGAGCGCGAGGGCCGCGGTGACCGTGGCGGCGAGCCCCTCGGGGACCGCCGCGACGGCGACCGCCACGCCGACCAGGAACGCCTCGTGCAGCGCGGTGCCCTGCGCGAGCATGCCCAGCGTCAGAAGCACGGTGATCGCGACCCCCGCGAGCACCATCTGCTGCGCCAGCCGCGAGAGCCGGCGCGTGAGCGGCGTCGGCGGCGGCTTCGCGCCGGCGGCCAGGCGCTCGATCTGCCCCAGCTCCGTCGTCTCGCCGGTCGCGCAGACGACGATCCGGCCGCGACCCCGGGTGACCGCGCAGCCGGCGTACGCCATGGACGCCCGCTCCGCGAGCGGAGCGCCCTCGTCGACCGCGTCGGCGCCCTTCGCGACCGGGAGCGACTCTCCGGTCAGCGCCGACTCGTCGACGTCCAGCCCGTGCTCCGAGACGATCCGGCCGTCGGCGGCGACCCGCTCGCCCTCGGCCACCAGCAGCACGTCGCCGGGAACCACTTCCTCCGCGGGGATCTCCGCCACGGCTCCCTCGCGGACGACCGTCGCCCGCTGCGTGAACGCCTCCGAGAGCGCGAGGATCGCCCGCTCGGCGGTCGCCTCCTGCCAGAAGCCGAGCACCGCGTTGAGCACGAGCACCGCGGCGATTGCGATCCCCTCGCCGACGTCGCCGATCGCGATCGAGACGACCGTGGCCGCGACGAGCAGCGCGACGAGCGGATCGAGGAGCTGGCCGGCGAGGATCCGCAGGTACCCCGGCCGCTCCTGCTCGCGCGGCCGGTTCGGGCCGTAGCGGGCGAGGCGGGCAGCCGCCTCGCCGGCGGCGAGCCCGCGTTCCAGGTCGGTCTCCAGCGCCTCGGCGACCTCACGCGGGGCGAGTGCGTGGGCCGGAGGCGCCATCAGCCCGCCCGCGTGCGGACTACCAGCACCGAGCACGCCGCCTCGTGCGCGACGCGCTCGGAGACCGACCCGAGCGCCTTCAGCCCGCGAAGGCCACGGCTGCCGACGACGAGCAGGTCGGCCTCGCGGCTCGCGTCGACGAGCGTGCCGACCGGGTCGGCCTCGGCCGCGATCACGCGCACGCTCGCGTCGAACCTCTGCGCGAGGTGCTCGGCCGCGCCGACCGCGAGCAGTGCGTCGGGCGAGCCGTCGCTCCCGGCGACGACGGCGTGCGGGAACCGCGCGGGATCGGCGGGCGGTCGCGCGACGAGCACCGAGCACGGGGAGGCGTGCAGGAGCTCTCCCGCGACCCCGCCCAGCAGCATCTCCGCCGCCCGCCGGTGACCGTGGGTCCCGACCACCACGAGCCCGACGTCGCCGGCCTCGAGCGCGCTCAGCAGCGAGTGGGCTGCGGGGCCGTTCACGATCCGCCCGCTCGCTCCGGAGCCCGCGAGCGCAAGCGCCTCCCGGTTCGCCTCGGCCGCCTCGTGCTCCAGCTGCGCGGCCACGCGCGGCGCCGAGAGGCCGGTCCGGCTGGCCTCCGCGAGATACACCGCGGTGAAGACCTCGAGGCTCCCGCCGGGGGCGACGAGGCGCGCGGCCTGGCGCGTCGCCTCGAGACCGGCTTCGCTGCCGTCCGCCCCGGCGAGGACGCGCTCGAAGAGCGCTTGCGTGTCGCGGCCCACCGACATCTGCGCGCTCATTGATACCTGAGCGCCTCGGCCGGGTAGATGCGCGAGGCCCGCAGCGCCGGCACCCACGTCGTCGCCAGCGCCACGAGGTACACCGCGAGGAAGATGATCCCGAGGTTCGCCCAGGGGACGTCGAAGCTCAGGTTCTCCCAGCTCGGCTGGCTCTGGGAGTCGCTGATCACGTTGTGCGCGACGACCAGCCCGAGCGTCGTCCCGACGACGATCGAGGTCAGCGCGACGAACGACGACTCGAGCAGGAACGCGAGCTGCACCATCCCCTTGCGGAAGCCGATCGCGCGCAGGACGCCGATCTGCTGCCGCCGCTCGACGACCGCCCGCGCCGTGATCACCCCGAGCGCCGCGACGCCGACGATCAGGCCGAGGCCCATGAAGCCCATCACGATGCGGTTCATCGTCACGTTCGCCGCCACGATGTCGCCGAGCACCTCCTCGAGGGAGTCCGCCTGCATCCCGTTCGGCAGGAACGCCGACTCGAGGCGCCGTGCGGTCGCCTTCGCGTCGACTCCCGGCGCGAGCGCGAACAGGTGGATCGTGGGGAGGGCGCGGTTGCCGAACACCGCGGCGACCGAGCGCTGCGACGTCCAGACCCCGTACATGAACTGCGGCGCGCTGTCGGAGAGGACGCCGATCACGGTCAGCGTCAGGCGCTTGCCGGTCTGCTGGTCGCGAACCGTCATCTTCACCGGGGCGAAGGTCTCGTCCTCGAGGTAGAAGCCCTTCAGCCGGAAGTCCGGCGGCGGGGCGAAGTTCCAGTTCTCCCGCCGCGGGACGACGAGCGGGTCGACGACCGCGAGGTTCGGGCGGTCGCGGACCGCGCGCCAGACCGCGGCGCTCGAGCTGTAGCCGCGGGCGCGGGCGGCGAGCTTGTAGGTCGTGTGCGTCAGGAAGGCGTCGTCGGCGCCGTTGACCACGTACGACTCCTCGGTGCCGTCCACGCCGACCTGCCGTGCCTTGACGGGGAGCGTCGACTCGCTCGAGACGACCGTGAAGTCGCTCCGCTTCAGGCCGGGCGTGCGGGCGACCGCCGCCGGCATGTTCACGATCGGCTGCGCGGGCGAGGACGTCGCCCGGACGTCGAAGCCGCCGCCGAAGACCTTGCTGTCGTTGAAGGCATTCGTGAAGGCGCCGGAGGTCGTGGCGCCCACCACCAGCGTGAAGACGACGAGTGTGAACATCGCCAGCGTCACGCCGGTGCGGAAGAGGCTCCGCAGCGGGTACGCGATCGACATGCGCAGCACCGGCGCGAGCCGGCGGATCCGGCCGCCCGTGGCGGCGAGGGCGCCGAGCAGGACGTCCGCGTTGTACATCAGCGTCCACGACGCGCCGAGCACGATCATCAGCCCGGCGAGCAGGAAGATCGAGAAGTTGACCTTCATGTCGCCGAACAGCCAGCGGCTGATCGGCAGCACGAACCAGAGCACGAGGGCGAGCCCCGCTCCCGTGTGCACGGCCCGCTCCGGCAGGCCGAGGGCGTGCAGGATCGGCACGAGGCTGAGGATCACGAGCGAGATGCCGAGGCCGAGGACGACGGCGTCCTTGGAGCCGATCCCGGAGACGGCCAGCGCCGCGCCCGCGAGGAGGGCGAGGGCGGCCCAGACGAGCCGGCGCCTGCGCCCCTTCTCGCGCGGCGGCTCGGGCAGGTCGCGGATGGCGGTGACGATGTTCATCCGGCTCACGCGGCGCGCGGAGAAGACGACGACGCCCAGCGTGAGCAGCACGCCGATCGAGTACCCGAGGACGAACGTCGTCGGCTTGACGGCGTACGAGATCTGCACGTCCTCGACGCCCGAGAACGCCGCGGCCATCGCGAGCACCATCCCGTAGGCGACGCCAATCCCGAGCAGGACGCCGACCGCGGCGGCCAGCAGGTCGTAGGCGAGCCCTTCGAACAGGAAGAGCTGGACGAGGTGGCGGCGGCGCGTTCCCACCGCGCGCGCGATCCCGAGCTCGCCGCGCCGCTCGGCCGCGAGCATGACGAAGATCAGGAAGATCAGCAGGATCCCGGCCGCGATCGAGAACGAACCGAAGGTCGTGAAGAACGACATGAACGCGGCGCCCGCCGCGTCCGCCTGCTCGAGCGCATCCTGTTTGGTGTTGTCGGCCTCCAGCCCGAGGCCGCGCGCCGCCGGCTGCAGCGCGCGCATGACCTCGTCGGTCGCCCCGACGCCGCCGGCGTTGGAGACGAAGACCGCCCGCACCAGGCCCGCCTTGCCGAGGAACTGCTGCGCCGTGGCGAGCGGCATCAGGACGCCGGCGCCGTCCGTGGCGCCGCCGTGGTAGCCCACGACGTCGCGGATGCGCATCGCCGAGACGGTGTTGCCCGACAGCAGCTGCACGGTGTCGCCGCGCCGCGCGTTCAGCTTGTCCGCCCCCTCGGTGTTGACGTAGATCTCGCCGGGGCGGAGGTCGGCCAGCGACACCTTGCGGCCGTCGACGCGGATCTCGCCGAACCCGCGCATCGCCGCGGCCCTGGTCGCGAAGAGCGTCACGCGCGGCTCCGTCTGCCTGCTGGTCGCGTCCTGGACGGCGATCGGCTCCACGATCACGGGCGCGACCCCGTCGACGAGCCCCTTGCCGGCCAGCGAGCGCCGGATCAGCCCTGCGTAGCCCTCGGGGAAGTAGGTGCTGCCGGTGCCGCCGCTGTTGCTGGCGAGGGCCGCCTCGATGCCCTTCGGCGCGACCACCTCGTCCGTCTGCCCGAGCGCCGTCGCCGCGGAGGAGCGGATCGTGTGGCTCATCGTGTCCCCGGTCGCGAGCGCGGCCGAGATGATCGCGGTGCCGAGCATCAGCCCGGTCACGATCAGGACGGTGCGGCCGCGGCGGCGCTTCAGGTTGCGCACGCCGAGCCGGAAGAAGACGCGGTTGCGGATCGCGAGCGCGCCGACGACCGCGAGCGCCAGCGCCAGCAGGATCACGAGGACGGCGGTCAGCCCGCCGACCGGGATGCCGAAGATCTCAGTCACGGTGCTCCCCCTAGATCGGTGCGACCGCCGGCAGGTCCGCGACCACGACGTCGTACGTCTCGCGGCCCGGCGGCGAGCGGTAGATCGTCACGAACTTCTCGACCTGCTCCGCGTAGAAGCTGCGGCCTCCCGCGATTCCCGCGTCGGCGGCCTCCTCGTCGCTCCAGAGGGTCAGCGCGAGCGCCTGGCCCTGCGGCGAGACGAGCACGAGGGCTCCCTCGTAGCCGTCTTGCTCCCG
This sequence comes from Gaiellaceae bacterium, assembly GCA_035702555.1. Classification (GTDB taxonomy): domain Bacteria; phylum Actinomycetota; class Thermoleophilia; order Gaiellales; family Gaiellaceae; genus AC-32. Next base: position 4,988 of record DASSQK010000028.1, read on the forward strand.
CAGCGCGGCAACGACGGAGTCCCGGAAGAGGTCCGTCGCCTCCTCGAGGCTCATGCGGACGAAGTCGATCTCGGCGATTGTCGCGCGGGCGACCATTTACCTCACCACCTCCAGCTGCTGTTCGTCGACGATCTGGCCGTCGACCATGCGCACGATGCGGTCGGTCGAGCGGCCGACGCCGATGTCGTGGGTCACGATCAGGAACGTCAGCCCGCGCTCGCGGTTCAGGCGGCGCATCAGGGCGACGATCTCCTCGGCGTTCTCGCTGTCGAGGTCGCCGGTCGGCTCGTCCGCCCAGACGATCGCCGGGTCGTTCACGAGCGCCCGCGCGATCGTCACGCGCTGGCGCTGGCCGCCGGAGAGCTCGTCGGGCAGGTGCCCGGCGCGCTCGCCGAGGCCCACCAGCTCGAGCGCCGCCAGCGCCTTGCGCCGCGCCTCCTTGGCCGGCACGCGCGACACCAGCAGCGGCAGCTCGACGTTCTCGACCGCCGTCAGGACGGGCATCAGGTTGTAGAACTGGAAGACGAAGCCCATGCGGCGGGCCCGGTAGTCGGTGCGCTGCTCGTCGCTCATCGCGCCGAGCGCGACGCCGTCGATCAGCACCTCGCCGCCGTCGATCCGGTCGAGACCGGACAGGCAGTTGAGCAGGGTCGTCTTGCCCGACCCGCTCGGCCCCATGATCGCGACCATCTCGCCGCGGGGGACGGTGAAGGTGACCTCGCGGAGCGCGTGCACCTGCAGCTTGCCGGTGTCGTAGACCTTGTCGACGGCGCGCGCCTCGACGATCGCCTCGAGCGCGACGGGCTGGGGCGGGGGCGCGGGCGCGGGTCTCGCTGCAACGGAGACGGCCATCTCCGACCTCCTCTGCTTTCGACGTCCTCCGAAGGGTCCCGCGGGCCGCGCCGGAGGGCATCGGGGGGGCCCGTGATGCGGCCTACGGAGAAGTACCGAACTCCGAAGCACTTCGGCGCCAGCTTCTGACAAAACCGGCGCCAAAGTGGCGGTTCCTACCCGCGACGGATCAGCGCGAGCACCCTCGCCGTCGGCTCGAACACGAGCGTTCCCGCCCGCTTCGGGTTCGAGCCGTAGCGGTAGGTGTTCACGGAGTAGACGACCCCGAGCGGGCCCACCGCGGCGTTGGCGGAGGCCCCGGGATGCGAGTTCGGCGGAAGCACGAGCTCCTTGCCCGTCGCGAGGTCGACCAGGTGCATGCGCTGCACGAGACGCCGGCTGTCGGCGAAGTAGAGCGCGATCCGGCCGTAGGCGCGCAGGTTCCCCGGCTGGAGGTACGGCGCCTTCGTGTGAACAGGCCAGGTGTGCAGGAGCGCACCGCTCTTGGCGTCGTACACCTCGAGCGTCTTCGCGTGTGTGAGCACGACCAGGCGGTCACCGCCGTAGGCGATCTCCTGCGCGGACGTCGGGGTGATCTGCTTCAGCAGCGCGCCGGCCGCGGAGTAGATGCCCACGGTGTCGTCCGTGCGGAGGACGGCCACGCGGCCGCGGTCCGCCGAGGCCGAGGCGATGCTCCGGTCACCGGTCGCGATCACCCGCAGCACCGGTCGCCGGGGGTCGAGCACCGAGAGGCGCTGCCTCGAGATCCTCATGCCGCGGAGGTCGGCGGTCGGCGTCGTCGTCCACCTGCTGAGAGCGAGGACGTTGCCGGAGCCGACGAGGCCCGTCAGCCAGTTGCCGTCCCAGATCTCCACGGTGCCGTCGCCGATCCCGTCCCGGCGAAACGCGGACTCGACCCGCTTCGCAGTCCGGTCGGAGAGCGACCTCGCGTAGAGGCGGGCCCAGGTCTCCAGCGAGTTCCCGTTGATGCTCACGGTGATCCACGCGACGCGCGTGCCGGCGATCGCGACCTCGGGGATCAGGGGGTAGTTCATGTACCGGCCGGCGCCGCCCCGCAGCTGCGTCGTCGCGCCCGTCCTGACGTTCCAGACGCGGACGCCGTTGTCGTCGGTGACGTAGGCGAGGCGCGGGCCGTCCATCGCGACGGCCGCGATCGGGCGGCTGACCTGCTTCACCCTGCGCGCGGTCGGGTTCGCCGTGGCGGACCCGAGAACCAGGAGGAGCAGGAGGGGTGCCACGACCGCGACCACGATCGAGAGCCGTTTCATCGTTCTCACCTCCGAGCCGAATGGTCGCGTAGAGGCGCCGTGGCGTCATCGTGATCTTCGCTGAAGCACTCAGCTCCAAAGTACGGACACCGAAGTCCTTACATCTCCGCCCGCTCCCCGGGTCCGCCGGGGGAGCGCGCGTCCTCGATCACTCCTTCCGGTCGCGGCCGAAGCCGTACCGCGCGACGACCCGCGTGCCGAGGTACGCGAACACCGCGACGACGATCGCCGACGGGATCGTCGTGGTGTTTCCGCTGTTGGTCGAGGACACGAAGTCCGGGCCCCAGACGGCGTCGAACAGGACGGCGAGCCACATGGCGACGATCGCGAGCGACGCCCACATCTCGGGGAGCTGCCACGACCAGTCCTTCGTGGCCCTGCCCGCGCTCGACGGCTGGTGGGGAACAACCGACATCTCACACCTCCTTGACCCTCCCACGCTCACAGACGGCGCGCCCCGGCGCATCGGGGCGCCGCGCGGTCTCGATCCGGGTTTCCGCGCAGCGCTGCGGCGACTTTCCCCGATGCATCTTCGCGGGCGGCCGGTGAGGCTGGTGAGGAAACCGAGGAGGTGTGTGATGAGCGTTCCCACGCACGCCCGGGTGCGGCCCGTGCCGTTGCTGGGCGCCGGCCACCGGGTGAGCCTTTTTGACGTCCCGGTGCAGGCTCGCTGGCTCCTGGGCGGGCTCGTGCTCGCGTTCGGCATGCCGTTCGTCTTCGCGGATCTCGCCGGCCTGCAGCGCGACCTCTACTACGCGCTCTACGTCGCGGCCGTCTTCGGCTTCGTCGGCCTCTGGGCGCGGAGGACCCAGCAGCCGGTCCGCGCGTTTCTCACCCGGCGCTGGCGCTGGGCCGTGCCGCTCGGCGTCGCGACCGGCGCCCTGCTGATGTTCACGGTCCTGCGCGAGCCGTCCACCTCGCACCCGGACGGCCTGACGTTCGCCGGCGCGATCCTGTGGCGCGGAGTCGTCTACGGCGCCGCCGACGGCCTGCTGCTCTCGGCGTTCCCGATCCTCGCGGTCTTCGCGCTGTTCGCGTCGAAGCCGCTGCGGGAGCGCACGAAGAGGGCGGTCGCAGGCATCGGCGCGCTCGCGCTGGTGGCGTCGCTGCTGTTCACCGCCGTCTACCACGCCGGCTATCCGGAGTTCCGCGGGAGCAAGGTCTCGCGCCCCCTGACCGGCGACGTGATCTGGAGCGTCCCGACGCTGGTGACGCTGAGCCCGCTCGGCGCCCCGGTCGCGCACGTGACGCTGCACGTGACGGCCGTCGTCCACAGCTACCACACGGATCTCTTCCTGCCGCCGCACGAGCGCTAGCCTCACCGCGCGTGTTCCTGAACATCCTCGTCGCGACCGACGGGTCGCCCTCCGCGCAGCGCGCGCTCGAGTACGCCGCCGACCTCGCGCGAGCCGGCAACTCGAGGCTGACCGTGATGACCGTCGCGCCGCCGGCCTCGTTCTACGTGGCGCTCGCCGGGATCAGCAGCGACACGATGCAGGCCGAGATCGACACGTGGGCGGCCCAGACCCTGGACGAGGCCGTCGGCAGCCTCCCCGGCGACGTGATCGCCCACCGGGTGCAGGGAGCCGGCCAGCCCGGGCCGGAGATCGTGCGCGAGCTCAGACGGGGCGACTACGACCTGGTCGTGCTCGGCTCCCGCGGGCGCGGGCGGACGCAGGAGGGCCTGCTCGGAAGCGTCAACGGCTACGTCCACTTCCACGCGGGTGTGCCGCTGCTGTCCGTCCCCGAGGAGACGGGGCCGCCCTAGACGGGACTGCGGCCTATCCGCAGGACGCTCGGTGGGCGCCCCGATGTCGGCTGCTGTCTCTGCCGGGACGCTCGGAAGGACGTCGAGCCAAGGAGGACACCATGGCCGTCAGAGTGGCCATCAACGGATTCGGGCGCGTCGGGCGCGCCGCCCTTCGCGCTGCGTACGAACGGGATGCGGACCTGGAGTTCGTGGCGATCAACGACCTCGCCGAGAGCGAGCAGCTCGCGCACCTGCTTCGCCGCGACACCATCTACGGGCGCTTTCCCGGGGAGGTCGAGCTCGGCGGCGACGAGCTCGTGATCGACGGCCACGAGCTGCCGGTCTTCCACGAGGCCGATCCGGCCGACCTGCCCTGGCGCCGGCTCGGCGTGGATGTCGTGCTGGAGTGCACGGGCCGGTTCCGCACGCACGTGGCCGCGGCGAGGCACCGCTACGCCGGCGCGCACAAGGTCGTCGTCTCGGCGCCGATGAAGGACCCGGACGTGACGGTCGTCCTCGGCGTCAACTTCGAGGAGGCCTACGACCCCGAGCACCACGACATCATCTCCAACGCCTCGTGCACGACGAACTGCCTCGCTCCCGTGGCGAAGGTGCTCGACGAGACCGTCGGGATCCGCCACGGCCTGATGACGACGGTGCACGCGTACACGGCCGACCAGCAGCTCGTCGACCTCCCGCACAAGGACTTCCGCAGGGCTCGTGCGGCCGCGGCGAACCTCGTGCCGACCTCCACCGGTGCGGCCAAGGCGATCGGCGCGGTGATCCCCGAGCTCGCCGGCAAGCTGCACGGCTTCGCGATCCGGGTGCCGGTCCCGACGGGGTCGATCGTCGACCTCACCGTCGAGACGCGCGAGGCGACGACCGCCGAGGAGCTGAACGGGCTCTTCCGCGAGCGCGCCGACAGCGGGACGCTCGAGGGGATCCTGGCCTACAGCGAGGAGCCGCTCGTCTCCGCAGACATCGTCGGCTCCGCGTACTCTGCGATCTTCGACGCTCCCCTGACGAGCGTCGTCGACGGGACGCAGATCAAGGTGATCGCCTGGTACGACAACGAGTGGGGCTACTCGAATCGCCTGATGGAGCTGGCGGCCAGGGTGCCCGTCGCGCAGCCGGCGGTGCTCGCATGAGCGGCGACACCGGCTTCAGCGCCGAGGACGCGCGGCGTATCGGCGAGCAGATCGGCATCGACTGGAGCACGAGCCCCTTCGACGTCGAGCAGTTCCGGATGGGCATGGAGGTCGAGCTCGAGCACGGCCTCCATGACCCTGCGACGAACGTCACCGACGACGACCCCGTGACCACCGGCAAGATCGCCCTCGCGCACCTCAACGAGTTCTCCGACTACTACACCCGCCTGGAGCGGATGGAGGAAGAGGCGAAGCTCGCGCACGGCGAGGGCTGAGCGCCCCCGCGAACGACCCGCGGCCGGTGTGCGGAAAAGCCGCACGTGCACTGCGCCCGTCCCCGGATGCCCGCGGGGGCGGCCGGGGGCCACAGTTGCGGTGTGATGATCGAAGCGACGGAGAGGCTGGTCGAGGAGCTTCGCCCCCCGCTCGACCGGGAGGCCGCGCTCCTCGAGGCCGACCGCTGTCTGGAGTGCGGCGGCCCGTACGCCGCCGCGCCGTGCACGGTCGCGTGCCCCGCCGACGTCGACGTGGCCGGGTTCGTCGCTGCGATCGCGGACGACGACCCCGGGGCGGCGGCCGAGACGATCTTCGCCGAGAACCTGCTCGGCGCGACGTGCGCGCGGGTGTGTCCGACCGAGGTGCTGTGCGAGGGCGCCTGCGTCCTCGTCGAGGCCGGCCGCCTACCGATCCAGATCGGCGCGCTCCAGCGCTACGCCACCGACCGCGCGCTCGCGGACGGCGCGACGATCCGTCGCGCCGCCCCCTGGAACGGGCGGCGCGTGGCGGTCGTCGGAGCCGGCCCGGCCGGCCTCGTGTGCGCCGGCGAGCTCGCCGCGCTCGGCTACGGCGTCACCGTCTTCGACGAGCGCGACGAGGTGGGCGGTCTGGTCCGCTACGCGATCGCGCCGTACCGCCAGGTCAGCGAGCCGCTTCCGGACGAGGCGGCGGCGCTCGCGCGGATCGGCGTCGAGTTCCGGCTCGGGACGCACGTCGACGCCGAGGCGCTGCGGGCGATCGCGGCGGAGGCGGACGCGGTCTTCCTCGGGCTCGGGATGGGCCCCGACACCGCGGTCGCCTACCCCGGCGACGAGCTGCCGGGGGTCTGGGAGTCCCTGCCCTTCATCGAGGCGCTGAAGACGGGTGCGCCGCCGTCGGTCGGGCGGGACGTCGTCGTCGTGGGCGGCGGCAACACGGCCATCGACGTCGCGCGGGAGGCGCTGCGCCTCGGGGCCTCGACGGTCACGCTCGTGTACCGGCGCGGCGAGGCCGAGATGCCCGCCTACGGGTACGAGGTCGACGAGGCGCGCGCAGAGGGAGTCCAGTTCAGCTTCCTCGCCGATCCGATCCGGTTCCTGGGCTCCGACCGCCTCGAGGCGGTCGAGTGCAGGCGCATGGCGCTCGGCGAGCCCGACGCGAGCGGGCGCCGCCGCCCCGAGCCCGTTCCGGACAGCAGCTTCACGCTCGCCGCCGACACGGTCGTGAAGGCGATCGGGCAGCAGCCGCGCCGCGAGCTCGCCGACTGGATCCGCGGGCTCGAACTCGACCGGAGCGGGCTCGTCGAGGTCGACCCGGCCACGGGCCAGACCTCGAGCCCGAAGTTCTTCGCGGGCGGCGACCTGATCAACGGCGGCGACAGCGTGGTCGAGGCCGTGCGCGGGGCCAAGCGCGCGGCGCAGGCGATCGACGAGTGGCTGCGATGAACGGGCTGACGGAGATCCGCTGGCACGCGCGCGCGGGGCAGGGCGCCAAGACGGCGTCGCAGATCCTCGCCCTGGCGCTGCTGCGCTCCGGCCGCTTCGTCCAGGCCTTCCCCGAGTACGGGCCCGAGCGCCGCGGCGCGCCGCTGCGCGCCTACACGCGCAGCTCCGACCGGCCGATCCGGCGCCACGACGCGATCGAGCATCCGGACACGGTGGTCGTGCTGGAGCCGTCGCTCGTCGGCGAGGCCGCGGTGACGGAGGGGCTCGCCGAGGACGGGGTCGTCCTGCTCAACGCCGAGCAGGCGCCGAGCGGCGTTGCCGCGGAGCGGATCCTCTGCGTCCCGGCCTCGCGGCTCGCGAGCGAGCGGGGGTCGGGCTTCGTGAACATCACGATGCTCGGCGCCGTCGGCGCGGCGCTGGGCGAGCCGCCGCTCGAGGCGATCCAGGACGCCGCGGTCGCCGTGCTCGGCAAGAAGGTCGACCCGGCCGCCGTGCGCGAGGCCGTCGAGGAGGGCTACCGATGCCTGCGCTGAGGTCCTGGCAGGAGCTGCCGCTCGCCGGCGCGGTCGACGCCGCCACGGCGGTTCGGCCGGAGACCGGCGGCTGGCGCACCGGCGTCAAGCCGGAGGTCGAGCTCTCGCGCTGCGTCAACTGCCTGCTCTGCTGGATCTACTGCCCCGACTCCGCCGTCGAGCTCGACGGGACGACGTTCACCGGCTTCGACCTCGCGCACTGCAAGGGCTGTGAGATCTGCGCCGAGATCTGCCCCGTGGACGCGATCGAGATGGTGCCGGAGGAGCGGACGTCGTGAACGTGCGCGAGCTCGAGCTGCTCACCGGCGGCGAGGCCGTTGCGCATGCGATGCGGCAGATCGACCCCGACGTCGTCCCGGTCTACCCGATCACGCCGCAGACCCCGATCATCCAGGGCTTCGCCAAGTTCGTGGCGGACGGGAGGGCGCACGGCGAGCTCGTCGACGTCGAGTCGGAGCACTCGGCGATGAGCGCGGCCATCGGCTCGGCGCTCGCGGGTGCGAGGACGATGACAGCCACCTCGTCGCAGGGCCTGGCGCTGATGGCCGAGGTGGTCTACATCGCGGCCGCGATGCGCGCTCCGATCGTGATGGCGCTCGGCAACCGCGCGCTCTCCGGGCCGATCAACATCCACTGCGACCACTCGGACTCGATGCTGATCCGCGACTCCGGCGTCGTGCAGCTCTTCGCCGAGAGCGCGCAGGAGGCGTACGACCTGACGATCCTGGCGACGCGGCTGGCCGAGCACCCCGACGTGCTGCTGCCGGTGCTCGTCTGCCAGGACGGCTTCACGATCACGCACTCGGCCGAGCCGGTCTCGCTGCTCGCCGATGCCGACGTGGAGGCGTTCGTCGGCCCGTACGAGATCTCCCGTCCGCTGCTGGACGTCGAGCACCCGGCGTCGCACGGGCCGTTCGCGATGCCCGATTACTACTTCGAGCTGCGGCGCCAGCAGATCGCGGCGCTCGGGAGCACGCTCGCCGTCCTTCCGGAGCTCGCCTCCGACCTCGAGCGGCTCTGCGGGCGCGGTTACGACGCCGTCGAGGAGTACCGCCTCGACGGCGCCGAGCGCGTGATCGTCGCGCTCGGCTCCTCCGCGGGAACCGTCAAGGACGTCGTCGACGAGCTTCGCGACGAGGGCGATCCCGTGGGCCTGCTGAAGATCGTGTCCTTCCGGCCCTTCCCTGCCGCGCGGGTGGGCGCGCTGCTGCGGGGCGTCAGCTCCGTGATCGTGCTCGACCGCGCTGCCTCCCCCGGCGGCGCGGCGCCGCTGCTCGCCGAGGTCAGCTCCGCGGTGAGCGGCCGCGCCGTCGACGTCTTCGGCCACGTCTACGGGCTCGGCGGTCGCGACCTCCACCCCGAGGACGTGCGGGAGGTCTTCGCCGGCCGGGCGCCCGTCTACATCGGTCTGCGAGGTGAGCCATGTCCCGTCTGAAGAACCTGGCCCGGCGCGAGCACGGCCTGCCGCCGCTCGCCGGCGGGCACTCCCTCTGCCAGGGCTGCGGGATCCCCGCTGTCGTGCGGACCGTGCTCGACACGTTCGACGAGCCGGTGGTCGTCGTGAACGCCACCGGCTGCCTCGAGGTCGCGACGACGCGGTTCCCGACGACGGCGTGGAACGTCCCCTGGATGCACGTCGCCTTCGAGAACGCGGCGGCGGTGGCGAGCGGGGTGGAGGCCGCCCAGCGCGCCCTGCGGAAGCGCAACGCGCTCCCGGACGGCCGCGAGGCCGCGGTCGTCGTCTTCGCCGGCGACGGAGGCACGTACGACATCGGCCTGCAGGCGCTGTCGGGGGCGCTCGAGCGCGGGCACCGGTTCCTGTTCGTCTGCTACGACAACGAGGCGTACATGAACACCGGGATCCAGCGCTCGGGCGCCACCCCGTTCGGCGCCGCGACGACGACGAGCCCGTCCGGCCTCGAGAGCTTCGGCAAGGCGCAGCGGCGCAAGGACATGACGGCGATCGCGATCGCCCACCACGTCCCGTACGTCGCCCAGGCCGCGGCCTCGCACTGGCAGGACCTGAGCGAGAAGGTCGAGCGCGCGAGCGCGGCCGACGGGCCGGCCTTCCTCAACGTCCTCACGAACTGCCCGCTCGGCTGGGGCCACGAGCCGCGGATCGGGCTGCACGTGCTCGACGCCGCGGTCGAGAGCTGCTTCTGGCCGCTCTACGAGGTCGTCGACGGCGAGTACCGGCTCACCTACAGCCCCGAGACGATCGTCCCGATCGAGGAGTGGCTGCGGCCGCAGGCGCGGTTCGCCCATCTGCTCAAGCCCGAGAACGCGGCCCTCGTGCAGGAGATCCAGCGCGGCGTCGACGCCGACTGGGAAGCCCTGCGCCTGCGCTGCGAAGGAGGTGTCCCGGCATGACGACGAACACCGAGACCGCGGACATGCTGGTCGTCACCGTCCAGGTTCCGGCCCGTACCGCCGCGGAGCTGGCGGTCACGCTGGACGGCGCGGTGATCCGCGTGGCCGGCCCGGAGGGCTTCGTGCGCGAGGTGGCGCTGCCGAACGGCGCGGATCCGGCGCGCCTGCACGCGGGTCTCTTCCACGGCATCCTCGAGCTGCGGGCGCCGCGCTCGGAGGGCGCCGCGACAGCCGGGCGCCGGGCCGTCCCGGTCGTGGACCTGACCTAGCCGCCGCTAGAGCTCGAGCTCGATCGACTCGAGCACGACGCCGTCGGCGTGCGCGTCGGTCGGATCCGTCACGACCTCCGCCTCGACGGCCGCGCCCTCGGCGATGGTGCCTCGCGATGCGTCCTCGAAGTGCTCGCGGAAATGCGCTTCCGTGAAGTGGGAGAGCGCGCCGAGCCGGACGCGGACGCGCGTGACGCGGCGGCCGTTCTCCGAGCGGGCCTCGGCCTCGAGCTTGCGCATCAGGTCGTTCATCAGCGCCTGCTCGTGCACTCGCCCAGCTCCCGTCGAATCGACGCCGCCACGCCGGGAACCGCCGCCGCGACCTCGGGTGTCAGCTCCCCGCCCGCGGTGAACCTGGCGCCCTCGATGCCGTAGACGATCGTGTGCTCCGGGAGCCGGCCCAGAGCCCGGGCGAGCTCGATCGCGTCGGCCAGGCCGAAGTGGTGGGTCGAGGCGCGGAAGAGGCCAGCGGGCAGGGGCTCCTCGCTCACGTCGAGCCGGTGGACGGCGCCCGCCTCGGCCCCCGAGGAGACGGCGTCGACGAGCCAGACGGCCTCGGCTCCGTCCCAGGCGCTCATCAGCGCCGTCGGCTCCCCTTCCCGCTCGAGCACCTGCACCTTCGCGGGGAGGGTCTCGCGGAGCAGCCCGGCGACCTCCAGCCCCGCGGCGTCGTCGCCGCGCCAGCGGTTTCCGATGCAGACGACCCTCAGCGGCGCTCCACCTGGAGGTCCAGGAAGTGGGTCGCGCACGAGATGCACGGGTCGTAGTTGCGGATCGTCTGCTCGCAGAGCAGCGTCAGCTCCTGGTCGGGGATGTCGAGCGAGCGCTCGACGACGCCGCGGAGGTCCTCCTCGATCGTTCGCTGGTTCTGCGAGGTCGGCGGCACGATCTTCGCGTCCAGGATCGTCCCCTCGTCGTCGATCCGGTAGCGGTGGTAGAGGATCCCGCGAGGCGCCTCGGTGCAGCCGAAGCCGACGCCGGCCCGGGGCTCGAGCTCGACCGCCGGCGCGTCGGGCTCCTCGTACTCCGCGATCAGCCGCAGCGCCTCGTCGGCGGCATAGACCAGCTCGACCGAGCGGACGACGATGCTGCGGAAGGGGTTGCGCTCGTCCGGCCCGACCCCGGCCTCCCCGGCGGCCTCGCGCGCGAGCGGGGAGAGCTCGTCGTAGCCGAGCGCGAAGCGCGCCAGCGGCCCGCAGAGGTAGGAGCCGCGTTCCCGCAGCGACGAATGCAGCGCGTTCGACCACTCGACGTGCTCCTCGACGAAGTGCTCGTCGTACTCGGAGACCGCGATGTCGAGGCCGCGGTTCGAGACGATCCGCCCGCGGTCGATCGGGTACTGGCCCGGCTGCGAGAGCGCGACGAGCTCGTAGTCCTGCTCGTAGTCGGGGAAGTCGAGGCCGGCGGTGACGCGGACGGCCTCGAGCGCGATCTCCCGCGCCCGCTCCAGCTTCTCGCGCAGCGGCGCCAGCTCGCGCTTGCGCGGGGCGCGATACCAGCCGCCGACGCGGACGTTGATCGGATGCACCTCGCGGCCGCCGACCACCGTCATCAGATCGTTGCCGGTCTTCTTCAGCTCGAGGGCCCGGCTGACGAGCTCGGGCTGCTCGCGGGCCACCTCGATCGCGCTCTCGAAGCCGAGGAAGTCGGGCAGGTGCAGCATGAAGACGTGCAGGGCATGGCTCTCGATCCACTCGCCGCAGTAGAGGAGCCGCCGGAGCGCCCGCAACTGCCCGTCGACCTCGACCCCGCAGATCTGCTCCATCGCCCGTACGGCGCTCATCTGGTACGCGACCGGGCAGATCCCGCAGATCCGCGCCGTGATGTCGGGCGCCTCGGTGAACGCCCGCCCGCGCAGGAATGCCTCGAAGAAGCGCGGCGGCTCGTAGATCTTCAGCTTCACGTCCGAGACCTCGCCGCCGTCGATCGTGACCTGCATCGCGCCCTCGCCCTCGACCCTCGCGAGGTAGTCGGTGCGGATCGTCTTGGTGCGGCGTTCAGGCATCGGCCGCCCGCTCCCCCGCGAAGGCCTCGACGTTGAAGGTGCGGTAGACGCGCTCGACCGCGCCGTCGCCCATCCCGAGCACCTGCAGCTGCCGCGTGAGCGAGACCGTGTTCGGCGTCTCCATCGGCCCGAAGCAGCCGTAGCAGCCGCGGTCGTAGGAGGGGCAGAGCGCGCCGCAGCCCGCGTGCGTGACCGGGCCGAGGCACGGGGTCCCGTGGGCGACCATCACGCAGACGGTGCCGCGGCGCTTGCACTCGAAGCAGACGCTGGTCGAGGCGATGGCGGGCCGCCGTCCGTGGAGGAAGGCGGTGATCACCTCGAGCAGCTGGCGCTTGTTGATCGGGCAGCCGTGCAGCTCGTAGTCGACGGGCACGTGCGCCGAGATCGGCGTCGACGTCTCGAGCGTCGAGATGTACTGCGGGCTCGCATACACCGCGGCGACGAAGTCGTCCACGTCCGAGAAGTTCTTCAGCGCCTGGATGCCGCCGGCGGTCGCGCAGGCGCCGATCGTGACCAGGTGCCGCGACTGCCGCCTGACCTCGCGGATCCGCTCGGCGTCGTGCGGGGTGGTGACCGAGCCCTCGACGAGCGAGAGGTCGTACGGCCCCTCGACCGTCGCCCGCCTCGCCTCCAGGAAGTACGCGATCTCGACCTCTCCCGCGAGACCGAGCAGCTCGTCCTCGCAGTCGAGCAGCGAGAGCTGGCAGCCGTCGCACGAGGCGAACTTCCAGACGGCGAGGGTCGGCTTGCCGTCCGCGTTCACAGGCTCCGCACCGCCAGCAGCCGCTCGATCTCGGCCCAGGTGTAGACCGGGCCGTCGAGGCAGATCAGCGTCGGCCCGAGCTGGCAATGGCCGCAGTGGCCGACGCCGCAGCGCATGTCTCGCTCCAGCGAGACGTGGATCCGCTCGGCGGGGACGCCGCGCTCCTCCAGGGCTTCGGCCGCGAAGCGCATCATGATCTCCGGCCCGCAGACGAAGGCGTGCGCCGTCGCCGGGTCGAGCTCCGCGGTCGCGATCAGCTTCGGGACGACGCCGACCTTGCCGTTCCAGGCCTCGTCGGCCGCGTCGACGGTGACGTCGACGTCGATCGCCTCGCGCCAGGTCTCCAGCTCGTCGGCGTACAGCAGGTCGGCGGGCGTGCGGCCGCCGTAGAGCAGCACGACGCGCCCGTACTGCTCCCGGTCGGCGAGCGCCCGGTACAGCACCGGCCGCAGCGGCGCGAGGCCGATCCCGCCGGCGACCACGACGACGTCGCAGCCGCGCGCTTCCTCGATCGGCCAGGCGTTGCCGAGCGGGCCGCGGATGCCGACCGTGGCGCCAGGCTCGGCCGAGCAGATCGCCTCCGTCACCGGCCCGACCGCGCGGACGGTGTGGACGAGCGCTTCGCCGGGCGGCCCGGAGACGGAGATCGGCACCTCGCCGACCCCGAAGGCGTAGATCATCGTGAACTGGCCGGGGGAGGGATCGAGCGGGCCGCCGCCGACGGGAGCGAGCTCGAGCGTCCACGTGTCGTGCGTCTCCTGCCGGCGCGCCGCCACGCGGAACGGCCGCGGCGGCTCCGCGACGAGCGGCTCAGCCGCGGCGGCCATCGCCGTAGACGTCGAGCAGCCGCAGCCGCGTCCATTGCAGGCGCTCGATCAGCACCTGCGCGAAGCGCGACATCAGGTCGTAGCCGAGCCCCGGGTCGTCCTCGCACTTCCCCCGCAGGCAGGCGCCGTCGAAGGCCGTCGCCCGGACCGGCGTGAGCGCGCGCGCGTCGAAGTGCCAGCGGTAGGGCGGGAAGAGCCACGACCAGCCCACGACCTCGCCGGCCTCGATCGTCTCGATCACCGCCGACCCTCGCGCCGGCACGAACATCTCCAGCGCGACGCTGCCGTGGCGGACGAGGTAGAAGGTGTCCGCCGCGTCGCCCTCGCGGAAGATGACGGCGCCCCCGTCGAAGTGCACGTTCGAGGCGCAGCCCGCGACGAACGCCAGCCGGTCGGGCGACAGGCCCTCGAAGACGGGCGACGCGCGGAGGAGTGTCTCAATCGTCTCCATCGGCTCCGTCCGTCGCTCGGATCGCGGTCAGCTCCTCGGTCACGTCGATGCCGACCGGGCACCAGGTGATGCAGCGCCCGCAGCCGACGCAGCCGGAGGAGCCGAACTGGTCGTGCCAGGTGCCGAACTTGTGCGTCAGCCACTGTCGGTAGCGCGACCGGCCCGTCGGCCGGATGCTGCCGCCGTGGATGTAGGAGTAGTCGACCGAGTAGCAGGAGTCCCAGACCCGCGTGCGCTCGGCGCTCTCGCCCGTGAGGTCGGTCGCGTCCTCGACGGTCGTGCAGAAGCAGGTCGGGCAGACCATCGTGCAGTTGCCGCAGGTGAGGCAGCGCTCGGCGACGTCGTCCCAGCGCGGGTGCTCGAGGTTGCGCTGCAGCAGGTCGCGCAGATCCGTCGCGTCCAGCCGGCGGCCCATCTTCTGCACGGCGCCGTCAACCGCGGCGGCCGCGGCCGAGAGGTCGTCGTCCCGGGCCTCGCGCCGCGGGACCTCCTCGAGCACCTCGCGGCCCGCCTCGGTGCCGGCCTCGGCGAGCAGGCGGTGCTCGCCCTCCAGGATCTCGGTCAGCGCCAGGTCATAGCCGGCCTCGGCCTTCGGGCCGGTGCCCATCGAGTCGCAGAAGCACGTTCCTCCGGGCTCGAAGCAGTTGACGGCGACGACGAAGGTGTTTCCGCGCCGCGCCGCGTAGTCGCGCTCGACCACCCGGCCGCCCAGGAAGACGCGGTCCTGCACGCCGATCGCGTGCAGCTCGCAGGCGCGCACGCCGAGGAACGCGAGGGGCGTCTCGTCGAGCGGCTCCTGCTCGACCTCGAGCGAGCCATCGCCGTTGCGCCGCGCCTGCCACAGCCGCACACGCGGCGGCAGTAGGAACTGCTTCCAGGAGTGCGGGCCGACGGCGAAGCCGAAGCGCGCCTCGTCCTCGCGCCGCTCCAGCCGGTAGGTCGCCGCGTCCTGGCTCTCCGTCCAGCCGACGGGGAGCTCCGCGGCCGACTCGAGCTCGTCGTAGACGATCGCGCCGTCGCGCACCGTCGGCCCGAGGACGCGGTAGCCGCGGCCTCTGAGCGCCTCGACGAGCGCCTGCAGCGCCTCGGGCGAGATCACGCTTGCGTTGCTCGCGATCGGACTGACCTCCTCGAGCAGCGTGCAGCTGCCGCGACGACCCTA
>DASSQK010000029.1:0-13066 GCA_035702555.1 Gaiellaceae bacterium
CCCCATCAGCGCCAGCATCGACTCGACGGCCGACGCCGCGGCGTCGTCGAGCCGCTCGCCGAGCCCGAACGCGAGCCACGAGTCCCGGGTGCGCGCGACCGGCCCCACGAGCTCGAGATCGTCGCGCAGCGTGAGCGAGAGTTGGGCGCGCTCGAGTGGGCACTCGATCGCCATCGCCGAGACCTCCCCGTCCCCCTGCCGCGCGTGGCCGTCGCCGGCGGAGAAGAGCGCGCCGTCGACCGGGATCGGCAGGTAGAGCGTCGTCCCCGTCACGAGCTCCTTGCAGTCGAGGTTCCCGCCCCAGGCCCGGGGCGGCTCCGTGGGGTGCACGCCCGGCCCGGGCGGCGGCATCCCGAGCACGCCGAGGAATGGCGCCAGCTCGACCTCACGCCCGTCGCGGTCGCGCCCGATCCCCGCATCGGCGTCGAGCTCCCACGTGAGCACGCGGCTCTCGCCCTCGCCGACGCCCAGCCGGTCGTTCAGGAACGTCGACCACCCGCCGGCCACGGTGAAGCCGAACGGCCCGACGCGCACCTCCTCGATGCCGACCGCGAGCGTCTGCCCCGCGACCGCGCCCACCACCTCGACCGGCCCGATCAGCGCATGCCCGTCGTCGAGCTCCGGGTCGAGCGGTGCAAACCGCTCGCGCCTGGCCCCGTCGGGCCGCGGCGGCTCGAGGCCCCAGCCGGCGTCGAGCGTCGCGAAGCGGATCACGTCGCCCGAGCGCACCCGGGCCACCGGCTCGAGGTCGCGCGAGAAGTGTCCGTGCAGGGTGCGCCGCTCGAGCGGGATCTCGTGCAGCGTCGTCTTCACAGGAGCCGCGTCCCCCCCGCGTCGAACGCCCGCAGCGGCGTCTCCGCGGCTGGCGAGCCGGCGAGCTCGTCCGCCAGCAGCGCGAAGACAACCGCGTCCCGCCGCCTCGGCGCTCCGTCCGGCCCGTGCAGCATCGCCCGCAGGCGCCCCTCCTCCACGAAGCCGAGCTTGCGCGGGATCGCGAGCGAGGCGGCGTTCTCGGGATCCACGCGGATCTCGATCCGCTGCGAGCCGGCGAGCTCGATCCCCACGCGGGTCAACGCCGCGGCCGCCTCGGTCGCCAGCCCCTCCCCGGCGCGGCTCGCGCGGATCCAGTAGCCGATCTCGAACGCGTCCGCGCCGACCCGCAGGTGCAGGCCGGAGCCGCCGACCGCCTCCGACTCGTCCGGCGAGAGGATTCCGTAGACGAAGTCCTGGCCGAGGTCGAAGCGGCCGCGGAACTCGCGCAGCAGCTCGACCGTCTGCTCGACCGGGACCGGCGCCTCGTGCGCCCACGGCATCCATGGCCGCAGGTGCTCGAGGCTCGAGTCGACCGCCTCCTTCAGCAACGGCGCGTCGCGAGGCTCCCAGCAGCGCACGACGAGCCGCTCCGTCTCGATCCGGTACGGCGGCGGCTTCAGAACTCGAGCAGCTTCCGGGCCACGTCCACGACCCGCTCGGGCGACGGCATGTACGCGTCCTCGATCTGCCAGTAGGGGTACGGGACGTCGTAGCCGGTGACGCGCACGACCGGCCCGCGCAGGTCGAGCATCGCCTTCTCGGCGAGGATCGCCGCCAGCTCGGCGCCGTAGCCCGCGGTGCGTGGCGCCTCCTGGACGATCACCACACGGCCGGTCTTGGCCGCAGCCGCGAGCAGCGCGTCTTCGTCGAGCGGCTTCAGCGTCCGGATGTCGAGAATCTCGACCGTCGCCTCGCCCTCGAGCGCGTCGGCGGCCGCCTCGGCGACCGGGACCATCGCGCCGTACGCGACGAAGGTCAGGTCGTCGCCCTCCCGAACCGTCCGCGCCTGCCCGAGGGGCACGACGTGCTCGCCCTCCGGGACCTCCCCGCGCATCGTTCGGTAGTGGAGCTTCGGCTCCAGAATGACCACGGGGTCGGGATCGCGGATCGCGGCCGCGAGCAGCCCCTTCGCGTCGGCCGGCGTCGAGGGGATCGCGACCTTCACCCCCGGCGTGTGCACGTAGTACGCCTCCGGCGAGTCGTCGTGCAGCTCCGGCGCGCGCACGCCGCCGCCGTACGGCATCCGCACGACGAGCGGGAACGCCATCGCGCCGCCCGTACGCCAGCGGTAGCGCCCGACGTGGGTGATCAGCTGGTCGAGGCACGGGTACGAGAACGCGTCGTACTGCATCTCGCACACCGGCCGCCAGCCCGCCATGCAGAGCCCGACGGCCGAGCCGAGGATCCCGGCCTCGGCGAGCGGCGTGTCGACGCAGCGGTCCGGGCCGAAGCGCTCACGCAGGCCGGCGGTGGCGCGGAAGACGCCGCCCGCGCGACCGATGTCCTCGCCCATCACCATCACGTCGGGGTCGCGCTCCAGCTCGACGTGGAACGCGTCGTTCACCGCCTCGACGAGGGTCAGCTCAGCCAAGGACTCTCCGCAGCTCCGCGAGGTCCGACTCGAACGACGGCGGGGGGTCGGCGAACGCGCGGGAGAAGAGCAGCGAGGGGTCGGCGGGCGGCTCCGCCTCCGCGGCCGAGATCCCGTCGCGCAGCAGCTGCGCCGCATCGGCGCGAACCGCCTCTGCGGCCTCGTCGGAGAGCAGCCCGAGCCGCCGCAGGTAGGCCTCATAGCGCCCGACGCACTCGCGGCCGCGCTCCTCCTCGACGCGGCCGAGGTCGATGTACGCCGTCGGGTCGTCCGCCGTCGCGTGCGGCGCGCAGCGGTAGGTGACGGCCTCGATCAGCGTCGGCCCCTCGCCGGCCCGCGCGCGCGTCACGGCTTCGCGCGTCGCCTCGTAAACCGCGAGCACGTCGCCGCCGTCCACGCGCACGCCTGGGATGCCGTAGCCGGCCGCCTTGTCGGCGAGCGTCTCCGCGGCGGTCTGCGCCGAGAGCGGCGTCGAGATCGCCCACTGGTTGTTGTTGCAGAAGAGCACCACCGGGGCCTGCATGACCGCGGCGAAGTTCGCGCCCTCGTGGAAGGCGCCTTCGGAGGTCGCGCCGTCCCCGAAGAACGCGATCGCGCACGCCCGCTCGCCGCGCAGCTTCTTCCCCCAGGCGAGCCCGGCGGCGTGCGGCACGTGGGTGCCGATCGGGACGCAGATCGAGGCGACGTTCCAGTCGGCCGGGTTCCACCAGCCGGCCGGGTGGCCACGCCACCACGAGAGCACGGTCGAGGCCGGCATCCCGCGCAGCAGGCCGATCGCGGACTCGCGGTAGCTCGGGAAGATCCAGTCCGCGTCCTCGAGCGCGTAGGTCGCGCCAGCCTGCATCGCCTCGTGGCCCCAGAAGATCGCGTACGTCCCGATCCGGCCCTGGCGGTGGTAGACGACGGAGCGCTCGTCGTAGGTGCGCAGGAGCACGAGCCGGCGGTGCAGCTCGAGCAGGTCGTCGCGCGAGAGCCCCTCGACCTCGCCGTCGGGGACGCCCTCGCCGTCGCCGATCACGCGCCGCAGGTCGCTCTCGGCCGGAAGCACCGCCATAGCGCGGAATCTATCTGGCGAGCTGCGGGAAACGCCGCCGCGCTAGGCGCGACGCGCGACGGCCGCCACGACCGCGAGCGCCGCGACGGAGGCGATCACACCCGTGAGCTCCAGCAGCGTCCCGCCGCCCACCGGTGCTCCCGCGGCGACCACGACCAGCGACGTGACGACCAGTGAGCCCGTGCAGGCGAGCACGAGCGTCCCCACGCGCCGCCAGACCACGCCCGCCTGCCACCAGGCCGGCACGCGCGGCTCGATCGACCACCACGCGAGCTCCGCGACGAGCAGGAGCCCGGTCGCGACGAGCGGGATCGCCACGTCGACCGCGTCGGAGCCGAGGGCCAGACGGGTCGCCTGCTGCGCGCCGAGCAGCGCCACCCCCGCCGCGAGCGCCCCGCTCCAGCGGAGGACGAGCCCCGCGAGCAGCAGCGCGAACGCACCGGCGCCGATCGCGAGCAGCAGGACGTCGTGCCCGCCCTCGCGCAGCACGGCCGCGGCCACGAGCGACGCGGCGACCACGGCCGACGTGCCGGCCGTCGCTACACGCGCAGCACGCGGGCGTGGCGCCTGAATGTCCTCACCTCCTCGAGCGCGGCCTGCAGCGGCGTGTCCGCCCGCCATTCGGCGACGGGCACGCCCAGCCGCAGGTACGACGCGCGGAGCGCCTCGCGGCGCAGGAGCCAGAGCCGGAACGCCAGGTCGTCGAGCGACCCCTCGCCCTGCTCGACGAACGGCACCGGCGAGATGTCGACCACCGCGAGGTCGAAGCCGCGGGCGCGCAGGTCGACGAGCGCTCGCACCGACCGCTCGTCCAGCAGCGGCGTCAGGGCGATCACGAGCGCGTGGGGCGGCAGCGTCCGCACCGGGAGGATGTCGATGTTCTTCCACGCGTAGCTGAGGAAGATCTCCGCGTCGAGCAGCGAGTCGAGCACGCGGTAGAGCTGCACCACGCCGCTGGAGACGGTCAGCCAGTTGAGCACGCCGCCGAAGGCGACGAGGCCGACGCGGTCCTTCTCCCGGGCGTAGTGCACGGCGAGCGCCCCCGCGGCCTCGACGGCGAGGTCGAGCGTGCCGCTCGCGCCCTGCCTCGCCTCGGCGAAGGTGTCGAGGAAGATCACGACGTCCGCGTTCCGCTCCGGGTGCGTCTCGTTCACCCAGGGCTCGCCGCGGCGGGCGGTCGCGCGCCAGTTGACCCGCCGGATGCGGTCTCCGGCGACGAACGGCCGCAGGTCGGCGAACTCGATCCCCTCGCCGCGCGTCCGGGGGGTCTGCGAGCCGGCGAAAGTCTGCGTCTCGAGCGGTCGCAGCAGCTTCTCGAGCGCCTCGCCGCGCGGGTAGACCTTCAACGGTCGCCGCAGGTCGAGCGCCTGCTCGTACGCGAGCAGGCCGAGGCGGTCCTGGGCCCGCAGCAGCAGGTCGCCGACCCGGTACGCGCCCCACTGCTCGCAGCGCAGCTCGATCTCGAGCTCGGGCCGGTCGCCGCGGCCGACGTGGCGCAGCTGCGGGTTCTCACCCTCCGCCTCCAGGCCGTCCGGGAGGTCGAGCAGCAGCTCGAGCACGGGCACCCCGGTCTCGGTCTGCAGCTCCAGCCACGCCGTCACCGGCTCGCCCTCGACCTGGCGCTCGCGGTCGAGCTCGAGCGTCGCCCGCACCCGCGGCCCCTGCGCCAGCGAGAGGCCGGCCGCGAGGACGAGCGCGAACGGCGCCGCGAGCGCCACCAGCTCGGGCCGCCCGAGCACGAGCGCCGCGAGCAGGCCGGTCCCGGCGAGCGCCGCGTACGCGCCGAGCTTCGGCGTCGCGGCGCGCGTCACTCGGGCGCCGGCTCGGGCTCGGGCTCCGTCTCGGCCCGCGGCGTCGGCACCCGGTCGAGCAGCTCCTGCACGATGTCGTCCGGGCGCAGCCGCTGCACCCAGAGCTCCGGGCGCAGCGCGAGCCGGTGCGCGAGCGCCGGGACCGCGACCGACTTCACGTCGTCAGGAGTGACGTAGTCGCGCCCGTCGAGCGCCGCGCGGCAGCGCGACAGCTTCAGCAGCGCGAGCGAGCCGCGCGGGCTGGCGCCGACCTGGACGCCGTTCGCCGAGCGCGTGGCCGCGACCAGGTCGACCATGTACATGCCGACGCTGCGGTCGACGTGCACCTGCTCGACCGCGCGCTGCATCTCGAGCAGCTCGTCCCGCCCGACCACCGGCTCGAGCTCGATCTCGTCGACCGCCCGCTCGAGGCGGCGCTCGAGCACCTCCCACTCGGCGTCGCGGCCCGGGTAGCCGACGCCGAGCCGCAGCAGGAAGCGATCGAGCTGCGCCTCCGGCAGCGCGTAGGTGCCCTCGTACTCGATCGGGTTCTGCGTCGCCAGCACGAGGAACGGCGGCGCGAGGGGGTGCGTCGTGCCCTCGATCGTCACCTGCCGCTCCTGCATCGCCTCGAGCAGCGCCGCCTGCGTCTTCGGCGGGGCGCGGTTGATCTCGTCGGCGAGCAGGAGGTTCGTGAAGATCGGCCCGGGCCGGAACTCGAAGTCGGCCTCGCGCTGGTTGTAGATCGAGGCGCCGGTGACGTCGGACGGCATCAGGTCGGGCGTGAACTGCACCCGCGTGAAGCCGATGCTGGTGACCTGCGAGAAGGCGCGCGCGATCATCGTCTTCGCGAGACCCGGGAAGTCCTCGATCAGCACGTGGCCGTCGGCGAGCATCCCGAGGAAGACGAGCTCGAGGGCGTCGCGCTTGCCGACGATCGCGCGCTCGACCTCGTCGAGAATCGCGTTCGCGCGCCCGGAGACCTCGTCGACGTTCAGAGCGCCTCCAGCTCCTCGACGGCGCGCCGCAGCTCGGTCGGCGCGATGCCTTCCGCGTGCCGGTCCGCGGGGGGCTGCCGATCGGGTCGAACGAGCTCCCACAATTCGGGGTCGAGCACGCTTTCCGCGTCTTCGAGCCGCACGCCGCGTGTGGCCAGGCGCATCGTCGCGATCTCGCGCAGCTGCGGCCGCAGGCGCGCGTGGAGGTCGAACGCGGTGGCGGTGGCCATCGTCAGCTCGCGCTCGAGCCGCTCGAGCTGCGCCGGGCGCTGCGGCTTGTCCGGCTCGCGCCGGAGCGCCGCGACGATCGCCGGCTCGTCCTGCAGCGGGTAGGACTCGCGCAGGATCAGCACCAGGTCGAAGATCGCGATCCCTCCGGCGAAGAGGATGAACACGTCGAGCTCGAGCTCGAACCAGCCCGGCGCGAGGAGGCGCGCGAACGCGAGCGCGACCGCGGCCAGGGAGGTGAGGAACAGCCATGACCAGAGCAGGCGCTTCACGCCGCGACCTCCGCTCCCGCCTCGAGCTCCGCGCGCAGCCCGGCGAGCGCGTCGATCGCGTCGTCCTTCATCGAGGCGTCGATCTCGTGCGGGCTGAACTTCGCGCGCTCGTAGAGCAGCGTGAGGCGGCGGACCGCAACCGTGCTCACCCCGAGGCGGTCGAGCGCGCGGTCGACGTACTCGCGGGGGGTCTCCGACGGGTCGCGGGCGACGTCGTGCGCGGCGAACGTTCGCTCCAGCCGCGCGTACGCGCCGATCACCGCGCGCCGGGGGTCGCGCTCCGCCCGAAGGTCGTCCAGGGTGTCGGCCAGCACCTCGTCGAGCGCGGCCGTCAACTGGGCCTCCCGCTCCCAGGCCGGCCCCTCCCGCCGCTTCCACAGGATCAGCCCGCCCGCGCCGACCGCGCCCCCGACCAGCAACGTCCCCATCGCGATCGCGGGGAGCCACTTGAACTGCGCCTCGCTGACCTTCCGGTTCCTCGTCTTGACGCCGGCGACCGGCCCGCTGCTCGAGCCGCCCTGCTGCGCCCGCGAGTGGTAGTGGACGTAGTGGCGGCCCACGAGCAGCAGCGGCAGGCCGATCAGGCAGGCGAGCAGAAGCGTCTGGAACTGCTTCCGCTGCCCGCCGCCTTCCAGCAGCTTCTGCCGGCGGCCCATCGAGGCCACCCACAGCACGACGAGGATCCCGAGCGGCATCAGGACGAAGAGCGCGCTGGCCGTGTACTCGATGACGACCCGCGGCGTGTCGGACGTCCCGCCGCCGGGCCCGCCGCCGGGACGGTGCGCCCGGCTCGCGACCGCGACCGCGGCGAGCAGCGCCGTCACGGCAACCCCGCTCAGCACGAGCCTGCGAGCCCGGTTCACGACCGAACCCTAGATGAGCACCGGCAGCGCGTTGCGCTCGGCCTCGAAGACCGCGCGCTCGACGTCGCCCAGGTCCTCGCCGTCGACCTGGAGCGGGAGCGGCCGGTCGGCGGCGACCTCGATGCGGTCGAGGTCGTGGCCGTAGAGGACGTCCTCGGCCTCGACCTGGCCGCGGCCGGTGAAGACGTACCCGAGCAGCCGCGGCAGGCCGGCCGGCGTCACGCGTTCCGGGGCGACGACGTCGAGGCCGAGCTCGAACGACGCCTCGGGCGCGACGTGCAGCGGGCGCGAGCCGAAGAAGCTGTAGGGATCGGTGTTCGCGACCAGCGCGAACGCGGCCCGGCCGAGGCCGCTGATCTCGAGAGCCTGGTCGAAGCGAGCCCGCCGGCCCGCGAGGAACCGTGCGGTCGTCGCGGCGAAGGCAAGGTCGCCCGGACGTCTGCCGTCGGCGTTGCGGCCGAGGGCGTCGACCCGTCGGATCAGCTCGGCGTCGAAGCCGACCCCGGCCGCGAAGGCGAAGCGGCGGCCGTTCGCACGGCCGAGCGAGATTGTCCGCGTCCGGCCGGCCTCGAGCGCGTCGGCGACCTCGCGCGCGGCCGCGAGCGCGTCGCGCGGAAGCCCCAGGGCGCGCGGCAGCACGCTCGTCCCGCCGCCGGGGAGAAAGCCGACCGGAACGCCCTCGCGGACGCCGTTCAGCACCTCGTTGAAGCCGCCGTCCCCGGAGAAGACGACGATCGCGCCCTCGTCGGCCGCGGCGGCCAGCTCGACCGCGTGCCCGGCCCGCTCGGTGAGCACGGTCCGCACGGCGGCGGCGCGGGAGAGCTCGGCCTCGACCGCGCGCACGAGCTCCTCGCTGACGGCGCTCGCGAACGGGTTCACGATCAGGCGGACTTCCGTAATGTCCGCGAGCATGCCACGGCTCGACCACGCGGCCTTCGAGAGCCCCGACCCGCGAGCGGCGGCCGCCTTCTACGAGCGCGTGCTCGGCGCGCGGGTCGTCGAGGCGGAGGGCCACCCGGTGATGGCGTACGTCGGGAACACGGGCTTCGCGTTCCACCCGCGCGGCGGCCCCGGCGACCACGTCGGCGTCCGCGTGGCCGAGGAGGAGCGCGCAGAGCTCAAACAGCGGCTGGACGAGCTCAGGGTGGAGTGGCACGAGCGCGACCACGGGATCGCCGTCGGCGTCTTCTTCCGCGACCCCGACGGCCGCCTGCTGGAGGCGATCACCTACCGCGGCGGCGACGACCCGCTCCGGCCGTGAGGACGGCGGTCTTGGTGCACGTCCCGGAGGCCGAGCCGGTGGTCGGAGCGTGGCGGCGCGAGCACACGAACGACGCGCCGCTCGGGATGCCGCCGCACGTGACGATCCTCCACCCGTTCGTGCCGCGGGCCGGGCTGGCGGAGGCCGAGCCGCGGCTGGCGGAGCTCGTCGCGAGGCACGAGGCCTTCGGGGCGACGTTCGCCCGCACCGCCCGCTTTCCCAGCCTCCTCTACCTCCAGCCCGAGCCCGCCGAGCCCTTCCAGCGGCTGACCGAGGCCGTCGCCGCCGCCTGGCCCGAGCACCCGCCGTACGAGGGCGCGCACGACACGGTGGTCCCACATCTGACGATTGCCGAGTCCGAGGACGCGAGCCTGCTCGACTCGATCGCCGCCGAGGTCGAGCGGCAGCTTCCGCTCCGCAGGCGGGTCGAGCACGTGAGCCTCTTCGTCGAGGACGACGGCGGCCGCTGGAGCGAGCACAGCCGCCTGCCGCTGCGCTGATCAGTCCGGCGTCGCGTACCCGCGCATGCCGTTGAGCAGCAGCTCGAAGAAGCTGTCGGCGAGCTCGTCCGTGTCCACGCCCGGGCGGAGCCAGGTGTAGGCCCAGTTCGAGGCCGAGAGGGCGAGCAGCGCCGCGGTCGCGTCGTCGAGGTCGCTGCGGAGCTCGCCGAGCTCGCGGCCCTCGCGGAAGAGCGCGCGGACGCGCTCCTCGTACCGCCGCCGCTCGCCGAGGATCTCGTCGCGCCGCTCCCCCTCCAGGTAGCGCCACTCCTGCACGAAGACCGTCGCCACGTCGAGCTGGTCGGCGACGACACGCAGGTGCGAGCGGAGCGCGAGGCGGATCTTCTCGCTCGGCCGCAATGAGTCGTCGATCGCGTCGAGCCCGGCGTGGAAGGCGCGCGCGCCTGCGGCCATCGTCTCGTAGAGCAGGTCCTGCTTCGACGAGATGTGCGCGTAGAGCGAGCCCTTCTGCACGCCCAGCGCCTCTGCGATCTCGCCGATCGAGGTGCCGTGGTAGCCCTTCTGGGCGAACAGCCTCGCGGCCTGGCGGGTCAGCTCCTCGCGGCGCGCGCTCATCGGCTCCGGTAGACCTCCGCGGCCGCGCGGTGGAAGCCTCCGGGAAGGCCGTCCGCCTCGAAGCTCGCCGCGATCTCCTCCATCTCGCCTACCCAGCGCCAGCCCTTCGCATCTGCCGAGCGCAGCGCGCGCTCGTAGCGGTCGCGCAGCGTGGGCTGGGAGAGATCCCACTCCTCGAGCAGCGCCTCCTCGACCCCCTCGCGACGGGCGAGCTCGCGGATCGTGAGCAGCATCGCCGCGGTTCCCTTCGTCCAGGCCGCGTACGCCATCTTCACGGCCGAGGCGTTCGCGACGACGCGGGGCTCGAGCGCCGAGCCGCGGAAGAGCTCGGCGACGCGCTCCGCCTCCGCGCCCGAGAGGTAGAGCCTCGTGGTGCCCGGCTCGCGCGGCGGCGGCCCGACGAGGCCGCCGTCGACGAACTCGCCGACCGAGGTGCCGACCTTCGTCGCCGTCGCGGGCGAGACCGCGTTCGCGTCGACGTAGATCCCGGCGAAGTCCGCCGAACGCGCGACGTCGAGTGCCGCGTGCGGAGGGCAGATGGAGAAGACGACGTCGCAGCGCGCCACCTCCGCGACCGAGCCGACGTCCTCGAGACCGGCCGCCTCGGCGCGCGCACGAGTCTCCGCGCTCCGGCCCTCCGAGGCCCACACGACCCGCGTGCCCCGACCGCGCAGGACGGCGCCGACGGCGGCGCCCATCTCGCCTGGATGCAGCAGGCCGACCGTGCCGAGAGCCACTACACTGGCACCCTAACGATCGGTCGGTTGGGAGGCGCGATGGAGCAGCGCGAGCGGGAGTTCCTCGAGTACGTGCAGGGCGGCGGCCAGGTCGAGGCCACGGACTGGATGCCCGACGAGTACCGCGCCCGGCTGCGCAAGTTCGTCGAGATGCACGGCAACTCGGAGCTGATGGGCGTGCTGCCCGAGCGCGAGTGGATCCTGCGCGCGCCGACCCTGCAGCGGAAGCTCGCCCTCACTGCGAAGGTGCAGGACGAGGTCGGGCACGCGCAGCTGATCTACCGCGTGGTCGAGGACCTCGGCAAGTCGCGCGAGGAGTGCCTCGACGAACTGATCTCGGGGAAGTCGAAGTTCCACAACGTCTTCCACTACCCGACGAAGACCTGGGGCGACGTGGGCGTGATCGCGTGGCTCGTCGACGCGGCGGCGATCATCAGCCAGAAGGCGCTGCTGAAGTGCTCGTACGCGCCGTACGCGCGGATCATGAAGAAGATCTGCTGGGAGGAGTCGTTCCACATCCTCCACGGCCGCGACGTCGTGCTGACGCTGATGAACGGCACCGACGACCAGCGCGGCCTGGTGCAGGAGGCGCTCGACCGCTGGTGGGGCCCGCTGATGCAGTTCCACGGCAACCCGATCCCGGCGGACGAAGACCCGATGGTGGTCTGGCGGATCAAGAGCCAGGGCAACGACGAGGCGCGCCAGCAGTTCCTCGACGGCTACGTGCCGCAGATCTGGGAGCTCGGGTTGACCGTGCCCGACCCCGAGCTGCGCAAGGACGAGGAGAGCGGGCGCTGGCTCTACACCGAGCCCGACTGGGACGAGCTGCGGGCGGTCGTCACGGGCCACGGGCCGAAGAGCGAGGACCGGCTCGACCTGCGCCGGAAGGCGCGCGAGAACTCGGCCTGGGTTCGCTCGGTTCTCCTGGCCGCGTGATCTTCGAGGTCTTCCGCCAGGAACGAAAGGGCCAGGCGTTCCAGCACGCGGGCTCGATCGAGGCCGCGGACGAGCGCTTCGCCGAGGCGTACGCCCGCGAGCAGTACGGCCGGCGGGGCGAGTCGGTCGCGCTCTGGGTGGTCGAGCGCGGCTCGATCATGCGGATCGAGGAGTTCGTCGACGAGCTGAACCGCAACTACCACCGGGTCGACGGGTATCCGCTGAAGGAGAAGCTGAAGGAGGCGCGTGAGCGAGCGGGCACAGCTGCTCCTCGAGATCGCTGACGACGAGCTGATCCTCGGCTGGCGCGACTCGGAGTGGACCGGGATCGCGCCCTTCCTCGAGGAGGACGTCGCTTTCTCGTCGATCGCACAGAACGAGATCGGGCACGCGCGGGCGCTCTACGAACTCGCCGCGCGCGAGCTCGGCACGACCGCGGACGAGCTCGCGTTCGACCGGCAGCCGGAGGAGTACCGCTGCTCGCGGCTCGTGGAGCTGCGCCTGCCGGAGTGGGAGCGGACGATCGCGCGGCACGTGCTCTACGAAGGGGCCGACGCCGAGCGGCTCGCGCGGCTGAAGGTCTCCGACGACGCAGAGCTCGCGGGCCTCGCCGCGAAGATCGACCGCGAGGAGGCCTACCACCGGCTCCACGCAGAGATGTGGCACGAGCGGCTGAAGGGCCAGCCGCGCTACGAGGAGGCGCTGGAGGAGCTGCGGCCGCTTGTCGGCGAGCGGGACGGCCACTCGCCGGAGCTGCAGGAGCTGTGGGAGGAGATGACGGTCGTCCGCCGCTCGCAACCGGCCGGGACGACATGGTGACGGAGGCCGAGGTCTGGAAGGCGCTCGCCGAGGTGCCCGACCCGGAGATCCCGGTGATCTCGGTCGTCGACCTCGGCGTCGTCCGCGACGTGCGGGTCGACGAGGAACGCGTGCACGTCGAGTTCACGCCGACCTTCCTCGGCTGCCCCGCGCTGGAGGCGATGCGCGCGCAGATGGCCGAGCGGATCGCCGCGCTCGGCGCCGAGCCGGAGGTCGAGGTCGTGCTCGACGACTCGTGGTCGACCGACCGCATCACGCCCGAAGGCCGCGAGAAGCTGCGCGAGGCCGGCTTCGCGCCCCCAACACCCCGCGCGCCCGGGGGCCCGCAGCTGGTGCAGCTGCAGTCGAACGGCTTCCGCTGCCCGTACTGCGGCTCGCGGGACACGGCGCTCGAGAACATCTTCGGCCCGACGCCCTGCCGTTCGCTGCGCTACTGCCGCGACTGCAGGCAGCCGTTCGAGCAGTTCAAGACGATCTAGCCGAGGCTCCGCCGGCGGCTCGCCGCCACCTCGGTTGCGAGCACTGCCGCGACAACCGCGGGGATCGCGATCGCCAACATGAGCAAGAGGCCGACCCAGATCGGCACCGGCTCGCCCTGCGAGACGTCCGGGTAGCCCGCGGGAACGGC